>JBEKGL010000422.1:0-4053 GCA_050012815.1 Thermoguttaceae bacterium | reverse complement strand
CGTGCAAGACCGCGCCGTTTTGACCGTCCGCGCCCACCTGGCGCCGGCTGGATAAAGCCAATTGCACCCGGCCGGAGGTAATTTGAATTTCTTTGCGGATGTGGAGCGTGTTGGGGAGCATGGCAGCCAGCCGGGCAAGATCCAGGCTTCCTTCGGCTTGGTATTGCTGGCGCAAGAGCGAAACAAGCGCCGATTCTTTGCCCTGCTCATTGAGATTCATGCTGCCGGTTATGGTGAAATTACCCAAGTCGCATTCCATTTCTGTTTTTTCAACATCCAAGCTGGCGTCGGACATACTGATTTGACCGGCGGCGCGGAGTTGTGCGAGTTGCACGCAATCGGTTCCCAGCATTTCGGCGGCAAAGGTAAAACCATCGGTCTGAACGTCGGCCTGGACGATAGTTTTTCCCGGGGCCTTATCGCCGCCCCAAATGGCGTGAATTTTGCAATTCAACCGGCCGTCGAGCCTGGCGTGGTGCAAATATCGGGCGACAAACGATTGGGCCGCCGCCAGCGGCAGACTTTCGGACTGCACCGCTATGTCGCCGGAAGCTTTCGATTTGTCGTCCGGCGATGATATGATCGACACGTCGGCGGCCAGTTTGCCGGGCTGCCGGGCGTCGGGCACCTCGGCCGACGCTTTCAGGGTCATGGCTTGCGCGGCATCAGCCGGCATGTTGAAGTCCGCATTGACTTTATCGATCCGCCAAGTTTGCTTTGTGGATTGATCGATGATTGTTACCGTGCCGTCGGCGATTGCCAAATCGATAGCCACGCTTGTGGACGATTTTTTTTCCGGAGTTTCGCTCTTGAAATTCGCCAACAGGTCTTCCACGTTGCTGCCGCTCTCGCGCAATACGAGCGTAACGGCGGGCTTTTCCACGCGGAATTGCCCCAGTCGAGTGTAGTTGCGCAGTATCGCCAAAAGCGATTTATCGCTGGATATTTTTTCCACCTCGAACACGACGTGATTTTGATCGTCGCGTATCGCGACGCCTTTGACCGTTATCGGCGAAAGCCAGCCGAGCGATGCCGATTGGATCGAGATGGAACACTTCAAACCGCCCGAGGCCTTGCGAACGATCCAACCCAAGATTGGCGTATTAACGACAATAGCGGGCAGGAACCATGCCAAAACCGCCAACCCAATGAGGAAGAAACCCAGGCGCCAAGTCCAGCGTTTATGCCGGGGTTTTGCCTGCGGAATTTTTTCGCGGATTTCTCGCCCTTGATAATGTTCTCGCCGTTCCACCCTGGCGCCCGTGGCCATATCGCACCTCCTGGCTTGACTGAAGTTATCGGTTTTCAGTTATCAGTTTTCAGTGCTGTATCTGCATTCTGTGATTTTTAAATTCCCTGTTATCCAACTTACTGACCGCTGATCGCTGGATTATTTGCTAGCATTGCAAGCGTGAATAACGCATTTAAGGCCACGAATTTTAGCGAGAAACCCAATCCGGGGCCAGAGGGAAAAGTAGGCCGTAAAGCGGTTGGCGGGAATGATGTAATAGCGGAGGCATGAGGCTGCGGGCCAAGGGGTGAAAACCGACAGCCGAAAACTTCGAACATCGCTTGCGGTTTCACTCTGCCCGCCGTTTACTGCCCACTTTTTGATAATTCCCAATTCCTAAATTCAGATCCTTTTGAATTGCCGATCCAGTTCCTCGCGGGTGAATACCAGGGCCGCGGGCCGGCCGTGGGGACAATGGTGGGCGTCATCGACCAAATGGCGCTGCTCCAACAGCGCGGCAATCTCTTCAGGCTTGAGCCGATCGCCGGCCTTGATCGCCGCCTTGCAGGCGATTGTATGCAACAACTCGTCGAGCAGATCGCGGCGCTCGGGTTGCTTGCCGGGAGACATCAGCCGGTCCAGCAATTCCCGCAACAGTTCCACGGGATTGATGTTCGCCAGCATCGCGGGGTATCCGACCACAAGAATCGTGTCGCCGCCGAAGGGTTCGATCTTCATGCCCAAGCGGGCCAGCAAATCGCGATTTTCCAAGGCCGCGGCCGCTTCCGCCGCGCTAAGATCGACCGGCTCGGGCACCAATAGGTTTTGCGTCTCCATCGCGTTGGCATTCAGGCGATGCCGAAGCTGCTCGTACAAAATCCGCTCGTGCAAGGCGTGTTGATCGATGACCATCACGCCCTCGTCGCTCTCGGTCACCAGGTAGCGATTGTGGATTTGCAGGGCCGGCACGGAAAGACGTTTTGAAGTTTCCTCCGCTACGGGAACATCACCAAGTGTGCCACGACCAACCTCCGGTCGGTGCCCGGCTTGTCCAGCAGTGCCGCTCGGCAAGTGCCTTGCCCACGGCGTAAGCGCTGGATCCAGGGCATAAAGCCCCAGTGGTTTTCGCTCGCCGCTGCTAGATTCTCCGAATAACGCCGTCCCAGCCGCGGCCTCGTTGCAGGCGCCTTCGGCCGCGTCCCAGCCGGCCACCTTGCCTTTTGCCCAATCGACCAGCTCTTGCCGCATCTGCTGGGCCCGGGTCGCGTCGTGACCGCCGCTGGGATCTTCGCCGCCGCTGTGTGCCACTGGCTCTGCCAGTGCTTGGGAATCGGAAGTTTGCGCCCGGGTGTTAAGATCGGTGGTCAAAAACTTGCTCCGCAACGTGGAAAGCAACTGGCTGTAAAGCCGGCCTGAATCCTGGAATCGCACTTCCAGTTTCGTGGGATGAACGTTCACGTCGACCATTTCCGGCGGCATATCCAGGGTCAAAAAGGCGATTGGATACCGGCCGGTCAAAAGCAGTCCGCGATACGCCTCGCCCAGGGCGTGCTGCAACGAGCGGTCGCGGATGTATCGGCCGTTTAGGAAGAAATACTGCATCCGATTGTGACTGCGGCTCTGGCTGGGATGGGCGACATATCCGGAAAGCTTTATTTCTCCATCGGTTCCTTCAACCCAAATCAGTGTATCGGCCAGATCGCGCCCGAAGAATCGGGCGATCCGCTCAAGTGGACCATCGGCCGCGGCCAACTCGAACACCTGTTTGTCGTTGTGCCTGAGCGTAAAATGCACATTCGGCGCAGCCAGCGCGATCCGCGTAAACGCCTCGGCCACGTGTCCGAATTCGGTCTGTGTTGTGCGTAGGAATTTTCTCCGCACCGGCGTGTTGAAAAAAAGATTATAAACCTCGACTGCCGTGCCGACCGGACATCCGCATGGCATGAGCTCGCCCATCTTGCCACCGACGACTTCCAACTCCGCTCCGCCCGTCGCCTCAGCCGTGCGGCTCCGCAGCACCAACCGGCTGATTTCTGCAATCGAAGCCAGCGCCTCGCCGCGGAATCCCAGCGTGCCCACGCGAAAAAGATCGTCCTCATGGGCCAATTTACTAGTAGCATGACTAGCCACTGCCAGCGGCAATTCACCGCTCGCAATCCCACACCCGTTATCCATCACCCGAATCATCTCCAACCCGCCCTGCGAGACCGAAACATCGATCCTCGTCGCCCCCGCATCGACGGCGTTCTCCATCAACTCCTTAACCACGCTCCCCGGCCGCTCAATCACCTCGCCCGCGGCGATTTTGTTGATCAGGGATTGGGAAAGAAGGTGGATTGACATAGAAGAATCATTATAGTGCTTAACTTTTGTTTTTTTTCGTGCTTTCGTACTTTCGCTTTTTCGTGATTATTTTGTCAATAGTTTACAAGACAATTCGCTTTACTATTAAGGTTGGCGAGTAAAAGTTCATAAGAAGTCCGACATGAAGGCCGGTTGCCTTGAGATACGATTTCACTTGTGCGAAATGAATGTCTTCCAAAGCCTTTATGGCTTTTAGTTCCACTACAATTTGTTCTTCAACTAAAAGATCCAATCGATGAACGCCGACTTCTTCACCCTCGAAAATGACAGTCACTTCTTTTTGTGCGTCGTAAACGATCCCGCGATGTCTTAGAGCGACCTTCATGGCGCTTTCATAGATCGATTCCAAGAAACCCGGTCCCAATTCTTTATGGACGCTAATGGCCGCCTCGATAATCTTACTCGATAACGCTTCAAAGTCGTGTCCCATTGGTGAATCTGCTCTATTTTAATCACGA
>JBEKGL010000421.1:0-4054 GCA_050012815.1 Thermoguttaceae bacterium | reverse complement strand
GATTCGCCCAAAATATAAGAGCCGTTGGAATCGAGCGAGGACGGATCTCCCAATCGAGAAAGAGCGGAAAGCGCCTGTTGAGCCATGCCCAGTTCCAGATAGCCTTCGGCCTCGTTTTCGATTTTACCGCGGCGAATGAAATTTTGGACGTTCACGGTCGCTCACTCCAAGGTAGGTAACATTATCAGTCTTTCATTTCATTTTATTCATTACATCAGTAAATCTCAAAACTTCGGCTCGGTTTTAGTTGAAACTATTGATATTTCTGGCATTTACGCCAGATAATCAAGGTCATCTTATTATTGGACATTCCCGGGATCGATGTTTTTTTTCACGCAGTGCGAAACCAAACGAAGTTTATTTCCATTAAACAAGCGAGCCGCGCGAAAAAGCTCCCCTGCCTGGTGGCATTAGGACCCAGCCGCGTGGCTTCGTGTTTACCGGGAAACCTAATTTCCCGCCGTTTACGATACTGAAGCAATTACCTCATTGTACCGATCCAATAATGATTTTGCGGGCGTAGCAATTTTCATAACCGGGGCAAAGTGCTCGAATTCCTGGTCGATCTGGCCCATCAATTCCATGATCGTGGGACTGTTGCCGGGTATGATTTTTTCGTAATACGACTCGAATTGCTGACATTCCGCCCAAACCGGATCGGCAATGGCAGGTAACAGGGCCGACATGGCCACGGCCGCCTTATCCGGAGCTTCACCTACTTGCTCGATGGATTTTTCAATTGCCGTATGATTTTCAATCAAGTTGGCGAAATCGTCGGGAAGATTCCAATGCCGGGCCATCATGCCGCCCGCTTGAGCGTGGTTCCAATCGAAAATCTGGTTTTCCAAGGATGAAAGCCGAAACCGGCCTTGCTTGCGCGATTCCAATAATTTCACGTATAACTGCGGCGACTCCTTGGCCAAAATCGGTATGGCCATGTCTTGTAACAAGGCTGCTGTAAATGTATCCTCGGCTTCCTTCATGCCTAACATTTTGGCCAGCGCCCTGGCAAACAATGCGCGACGCAGGGAATCCTGCCATAAACTTTTCAGATCGAACGGCCCGCATTTAGGGTTCGACATCAAACTAAACACGGCGCTCCAAAGAGCGAAGTTCTTAATGGTGCGGACACCCACCAAGGTGATTGCCATCTTGATGCTGGAAATTTCTCGGGCAAAACCAAAATAAGAAGAATTCACAAATCGCAATACTTGTCCGGTTAAGCCCGGATCGACTTCGATGGGAACGGCGAATTCGGCTGGTCCATTCGTGGGATCTTGGGAGAGTTCTAAAAGTCGAATTGCGCTTTGCGGAAGACCGGGCAATTGGGCTATGGAAAGAATCTTATTCAATTCCAACTTGGGTACGGATACATTTGTCATTTTTTAGATACCCCACTAAAGTAAGACTGAATAAGGGGGGGCGTCTTGTGCCCAATTCAATCGCCTCCCTACTCTGTGTCTACCCGGAAAATACAGCATACACACACATAAAACTGTAGAACACAATTAGCAACTAGGCAAAACCCCTTACTGGCAGATGGAAGAATACGAGGGATATGCCGGCATTTGCCGCTCAGATTTCAATGGCGTGATGCAAATATACAACAGTGCCAACGAAGACATGTTGTATGCCTGCCACGCCGCGATTGGCTAGTACATCTTGCTTAAGTTAGTTAACTGGTTATGCGGCAATCGGTTGTGATCGGCTTTCTTTTCACCGATCGTGCTCGGCTTGAGAATTGCCTTTATTCCTTGTGTTTATGGGTGTTTAGGTGTTTTCACACTACTTTTCCGGCACATAACGCTGGCGGAATCAAAGTCTGCCACGTCGTGTTGTGAAGGGCGATGCCGTGCAACGAATCGGCTGGATTTTGGTGATTTTGTTAGCTCTTGGCTGGCTGGCAAGCGAAATTCCATTGCAAAATGCCGCCTCGAACGATCAGCCCAGGGTACAAACCTCTTGGCGACGCACCGTTGACGGCTGGGAAGATGCCAGCCAATGGACTTTTTACTCCATCGCGCGCCGGCCGGCTTTCCATCCGTTTTTTTTGGGCATGATGCAATGTGCCGCCGTCGCCTGGATTATGCTTTCTTGTTACCTGGCAAAAAACATTCTTATGCCTAATCCCAACCGCCTGCCGCATAACAAAAAAAAGGCATCGCTACTCGAAACCAAACCTAAGACCAATTGATTGTTTACCCCTCCTTCACTAACCACTCTCCACTTCACTCTGTATTTATCACTCTGTCTTTTCCCTCCGCTTCTTGCTCTTCGACGTGTCCGGTCACTACCCATACATCGCCCTGCTTGCGCAAATCCGCGACGAATCTGGAACCGTAATTGCTGTAGGGACTTTCCCCTTGCCGGTCGCGATATGAGATGTGCCCGAAAAAAGCGGCCTTGGCCGTCATGGGGCTTGTCAGCCGGTTGACGGTTATTTCCAGTCTATAAATCCGGGCGGATTGTACTTCGATGCGTCCCAAGGCCCAAGCCGCGCGGTTGCGCGTTTGGAGAGCCTCCGGTGCGACATAAGTCAGGACGCACTTCAGATCGTTGGCTTCCAGGGCGGCGGTTATCCCGTCCAGCGTCATTTCCACGCGTTCCCTTTCGGTGACTACCAGCCGCTCGATGACCACGCCCAGCAGCGTTAACGCCAATACGCCGAGCATGGCCCAAAGCAGCACTCCCCGGCCGGTGCGAAACAGCACGATACCCAGCACGGCCTCGATAACAATACCGATGAATATAATCCGCCACGGGTTTTCAAATAGAATATTCATGGAAAATGTCGAATCCTTCCCTTTTTGTTTTAAAATAAAACTTTCAAAGGTTCAATGCACTCCGGCCTGTCGTGTGCGGCTTTGTTTACCAGCGTGCTTACCTGGTAGGCCTCCATTTCCGGGCTGGAAAAAGGAATCAGCAGCGAGGCGATTTTCTCGAAGTTTTCCACTGCCGGGTCGAGCCAGACTTCGTAGGCTTCCGGCGGCAGGATAACAGGCATGCGGTCGTGGATGGGGCGGATCAACTCGCCGGCTGCCGTGGTGATTATCGTGCAGGAGTCGATTGCCGAGTGGTCCGCGCACTGCCAGCTTTCCCACAAACCGGCAAAGGCAAAGGGGCGATCATCGCGAAAGCGGATAAAATACGGCTGCCTTGACCGCCCGGTCCCTTGCCATTCGTAAAATCCATCGGCCGCAATCAGGCATCGCCGCCAGCCCAGGGCAGCGCGAAATGCGGGCTTTTGCGCCAGCGATTCGGCTCGGGCGTTGATCATCCGGTTGCCGATGGATTGATCTTTGGCCCAACCGGGTATCAGTCCCCACCGCAACAAAACCAGTTCGCGCTGTGGGTTGCTCTGGCCTGGTATTAACCGCACCACTGGGACCGGCTGACCGGGTGCAATGTTGTACCGGGTCTTCAGTAGCGGCACATCGGCAATGTCAAAGTAATCAGCCAGTATTGCGGCGTTTCGAGCGCGTAGTGAAAATCGTCCGCACATAGCCTAGTTTTCCGTCTTTACGACTTTGTGAATAATATTCCTTCCTTTTTCGATCAAGATAGTATTTCCTTTGCTACCCCGCCGCGGGTTTCTCGAACATAACGTGGCACGGCATAGCCGGGAAGTCGGGCACGAAGTCCGGCGATCAGGGCTTTGCCCTTGGAAATCGGCACTTCGAAATGGGCGGCGCCAGCCACGGGATCCAATTGATGCAAGTAATACGGCATCACGCGCAGATCGGCCAACCGTTCGTATAATTCCGCCAGAACCTCCAAATTGTCGTTTATTCCTGCCAGCAATACTCCTTGGCTCAGGACTGGGATTCCTGCATCGACCAGCCGGCCCAACGCGGCAGCCGCTTGGGCGTCGATCTCGGATGGGTGGTTCACGTGAACCACCATAATGGTGGATAGTCTTGTCCCCAGTATCCAGGAAATCAATTCGTTGCATACCCGCTGCGGAATCACAATCGGCATCCTGGTATGAATTCGCAACCTTTGAAGATGGGATATTTGGGCAAACTTTGCAACAAATTGAGAAAGCTGTTCATCG
>JBEKGL010000420.1:0-4065 GCA_050012815.1 Thermoguttaceae bacterium | reverse complement strand
GATTTTTTCCATTGTTGGTGCGGTTTGTTCCTTATCTATCGGCGTGGTTTTTTCTGTTATTGGTCTTTGGAATGTTATTGTTTTTTGGACTGTTTTGGCCTGCACCTGTAAATGGTCCATGACGCGGCGCACCCCATCGATGCCGCGGGCGGCATGTAGCGCGGCAATCCGTTGGTACTCGAACTGGATCGTGCCCGTCAGCGTCACGTCGCCTTTCCGCGCAGCCACGGCAATACGGCAGGGCGACTGCATGCCACGGTTACTCAACTGCCGAGTGACTTTCTGGATAATGGTTTCGTCCGGCACCTTGTTCATGATCGTTCTCCCGAAAATAGCATTTCTAGAAAACAGCAGAGCGTATTCGGAAGGGGAATCGACCGCGTCGCTGAGAAAAGGTCAGTGAGAGTGGAGGCTAGGCCTTCCAAATGTCATTATACCCTTACCTGCCGGGAATAGACATCTCTAAGGTGGCGTAAAAAATCGTTTTCGAATTATAAAGGTTCAAATAACCCATAAATCACGGCCAATATATGATTTCACGCCCATTTATGCGCGTTTGCGCCTTAGGCGGTTGCCGGCCCGATATTTCCGCCGGGTTGTAATATTATGTATGTCGGCGGGCGCGAAATTTCAGGGATCGGACGGCTGTTTCCCCCTCGACCAATCCTTGAGGATTTCGGCTTGAAGCGGATCGGGATTTTCTAAGGGCTTGATGCGGAAACTCCGCTCCATCTTGTGGCCCACGATCACGTCGAGTTCACGGTCCTTGCCGTCGCGCGAAACGGCAAGATGAACTTTATCGCCCGGTTTTTTGGAAGCCATGCTTTCGTTCCAGATTTTGGCGTCAACGCTCTTGCCGTCCAGGGACTTGATTTCATCCTTGGCGGCCAAGTCGGCGCGAAAAGCGTTCGAGTCCCAATCGACCCTGGATATGACCGGTTTTCCATCCTTGTCCCTGACCGTCACTCCGAAATTGGCCTCCGGCAGTTCCCTGGGCATCTCGATTTCCAGGCCGGCGTAACCGAGATACTTGGGATAGTCGATGTCCTTGACCGTGGATGCGTAGTCGAAGACCTCGGACAAATCGCATCCGGCCGTGCCCTGGCAAACCTCGCGGAATTCATCGTCCGTGAATCCCCGCTTTTTCTCCTTGTAGAATTTCCGGTAGAGCGTGCGCATCACGTCGTCCAGGGATTTCTGGTTTTTCGTCTCGTGCCGGATTTTGAAGTCCAGGAGCAGGCCGAGCGCGGGCCCTTTGCTATAATACGAAATGGTTTTTTCGCCCCTGCCGCCGAAAGGCCCCTGGCTCCAGGTCGAGTAGCTCGACTGGGTCGCGGATTGGAACAGGTGCCCGGAATTGTTCTCATAGCCCACGATGTCCGAGCGGAGATGATCGAGTAATTCCTCCCGGCTGATGAACCCAGCCCGACGGCAAATAATATATTCGTAATAAACCGTGAACCCCTCCGATACCCAGAGCATGTTCGTGAGGTTTTCCGTGTCGTAATCGAAAGGCCCCAGTGCGATGGGCCGAATCCGCTTGACGTTATAAAGGTGGAAAAACTCGTGGGAGACGAAATCCAGCCAGCGTTTGTTGCTCCCGGCTGATTTCAGCTCTCGCCCGTTGAAAGGGATGGCCACGGAGTTGGCGTGTTCGATGCCGCCCGCGCCCGGACCGGTCGCCAGGAAGGTGTAATGTTTGTATGGAATCTCGCCGATGACGTCCACGGCCGACTCGATCATCGCTTTTAAATCGGCCGTGAATTTCTCCCGGTCGAAATCGCCCAACTTGAACCCGGCAAAGAAGTGCGGGACTCCCCGGACCTCAAAATTCAGGATCTCCAGGTTGCCCAGCAGCATCGGGCAGTCGTAGAGCACGTCGAAGTCCGGGGCGGAAAAGACGTTGGTCCGTCCCTGGACCGGATCCAACCCGGTGGCCACCTTGCTCCATTCCTTATACGGCTTGATAACTACCGTCACCGGATGTTGGATCCGGCCGGCAACGTACATGAACAGACTTGCGGGCGAGATGAAACCGTGATCCTCGGCCAGATAATTGTTGGCGGCGAAATTAACGGGTGCATTCACATCGTAGCTCACGCTTACACGCGGGGTATTGTCGCACGCCACCCGCCACGTGTTTGCCGTGGTCTTCTCCCACTTCAAGGGATTTCCCGCTCCGTCGGCGGCCTTGAAATTCTCCACGCTTTTAGCGTAGTTCATCAGTCCGTAATACCCTGGCGTCCAGGCGGGTATTTTGAAATCCAGCGTCTCGCCTTTCAACCCTTCGCAACTGAACTCGACGTGGAAGTAGTGCGTGTCGGGCCGGTCCATGGATACCGTGAAGGCCATGCTCCCTTCCCGCTCCTGGCCGAAGGCAAAGGAAGCCGCGATGAAGAATACAACGGAATACACAACTACCCGGCCTCTGAAAATCATCTCGATGGCTCCTTATGAGTGAAATATCCGCACCAATAAAGCGAATCTTAGTGCTCGGTTTCCTTTAGCAATTCTTCCAGATACTGTTTCCAGACCACTGCCCGGGTGTGGGTGCCGTGTCCGCGGGTTTCCGGACTCTCCGGAATCACAACCGCCTTTCCCTGCTTCACCCGCTTGATTTCGCGCTCCAGAATTCCCAAATCCGGCGGATTGATCAAATCGTCGGCCGAATTGACCGCCACAAGGGGAGCCTTGATCGATTCCAGTTCCGCTCCGGGATCGTAATCCTGCGAGCTCTCGACGGCATACAACACATCGTTGGCGTCCATTGTTTTCATGGCCCTGTCCGCATAATCGTCCAGTAATTTGTCGGCCTGCCGCCCGGTCGGCGCCTCCTGATATCGCAACAGCGGATTGCTGCTCATGAAAAAAAGAATCTCGGCCGCAAATCTCAGGCTTCGCGGTTGCGAGTCGTATTCGCCCTCGCGCCACTGGGGATCGGTCCGAATCGCCTCGCTAATCATCTTTCGCCACATGCGATTTCGGCCGGAAATCCGCACTGGCAAACTGCCCAGCGGCATCAGGGCGTCCATGAAATCCGGGTATTTTTCGCCCCAAAGCCAGGCGTGCATTCCGCCCATCGACGTGCCCATCACCAAACGCAGGTGATTCACCTTCAAACCCTCGGCCACAAGCCTGTATTCCGCGTCGATCATGTCCAGGTACCCGTATTGCGGAAACTTGGCGTGCAAACCGTCGCTGGGCTTGCTCGATCGGCCGTGCCCGATGTCGTCGGGCATGATAATGTAATACCGATCCGCATCCAGCAGTCCGCCTTTCGTGAACAATTCCCCGGCAAATTCCGCCCGGCTGAACTGATCGCCGCTGCCCGTGGTCCCGTGCATTATCAGCACCGCGTTGCAGACCACCCCTTTTTCATCGCGCACGGGCTTGCCCAGCGTGCGATAATGAATCCTTAACTCCGGCAATGTCTGCCCGCAGCGAAATTGATAATCGCGAATCACATAATCGCCCTGAAAGGGTTGCGGAAGATCAGCCCCGCGCAAAATAGCCGCGGCGGATATCAATAAAACAACGGAGATTATTGAAATCCGCCGCATCACTGTCTCACATTTTTTTAACGCCCGTTTGCGTGCTTTCATTGCAGATCTAAAATCACCACCGACTTCGGCGGCAATGTGATCCGCAGGCTCTCGCCATCGAGTTGGGCCCCGGTGAATGTCTCGGGATGCACCGCGTTCGGCGCGTCAAAGGTGTTGCGCGCGTTCATTTCCGGCGCGGTGAGCACCCGGCCGGCCACGGTCTTCGGCTGGATGCCGGCAAGCTTGCAGGCAATCGCAACCGGCTCGCGCGGATTGGTGTTTACCAGCGATAGATGCACCGCCGACGATTTCGCGTCGCGCGTGGCCGATGCGCTGACGGCGGGAATCGTATTCGATCCAAGCGTATAATCGGGCGTCTTCAATTCGACCGGAAGGAACGCGCCGCCTTGATGCGACTTTAACATCTCGAACACGTGATATGTCGGCGTAAGCAGCATCTTTTCCTTGTCCGTAAGGATCATCGCCTGCAAGACGTTGATCATCTGCGCGATGTTCGTCATTG
>JBEKGL010000419.1:0-4098 GCA_050012815.1 Thermoguttaceae bacterium | reverse complement strand
GGGGCCGACGTTCACACAGAGGTTACAATCGATCTCATCGAGGCCGCCCACGGCACATCGAAGATCGTGCGCTTCGTGCGGCATCAGCGCTGCGGCACATGCAACGGGTCCGGGGCGAAGCCGGGCACCAACCCGGAAATATGCCGTTACTGCGGGGGCCGGGGCCGGGTAGTGCAATCGACCGGCGTATTTTCCATTCAAAGCACTTGCCCGTCATGCCACGGCAACGGGCGGGTGATCCGCGAGGTCTGCGAGGAATGTAGCGGATCGGGTTATGTACCCAAAAAAATCACTCATAAGGTAAATATTCCCGCCGGAGTGGACAACGGCACCCAAATGCGTTTAAGCGGCGAAGGCGAGCCGAGTCCGAATGGCGGACCGACCGGCGATTGCTACTGTTTTATCCGGGTGAGCGAGCATACGCTGTTCCAGCGCGACAGCAGAAACCTGATCTGCCAGGTGCCGATAACCTATCCGCAGGCGGCTTTAGGGACGAGCATCGAGGTTCCCACGCTGAACGGCAAAGAGATGCTGGAAATTCCGCCGGGCACGCCGACCGGCGAAGTTTTCACGTTGCGCGGCCGCGGCATGCCCGACATACATACGCGCGGCCGCGGCAATCTGCTGGTGCAGGTGCACATCGAGGTGCCCAAAAAAGTCACAAAGGAGCACGAGCAATTATTGCGTCAACTGGCGGAGATGGAAAATACGGAGGTAACTCCCAAACGCAAAAATTTCTTTGAAAAATTGAAAGAGTATTTTCAAACATGAGTCATCACCCGAACAAAAAAGAACCGGCCAAGACCGTGGATCCGCAAGCAAAGGACGCTGAAACCGTCCAGGCGCATACCGCCCAATCGCTGGCCGACGCTCATTCCCATAAGGAGCAAGAGGCCGAGACGGAAAAAGACGTCTCGTCGGTGACGGTAGATGCGCTTCGCGCCGAATTGGATCAGGCCAAAGAACGGATTTTGCGCTGCCAGGCCGAATTGGATAACTACCGGAAGCGGGCCGCGCGCGAGATGGACGAACACCGCCGTTATGCGAATATCGGATTGATTCGCGACCTGCTGCCGGTGCTGGACAACGTTGAGCGCGCTATCCGTGCGGCCGAGAAATCCGCTGATGGCAGCGGACTTTTAGAAGGCGTAAAATTGGTCGCCCAGCAGTTGCAAGGGGTGTTGGAACGTCATCACTGCGTGAAGATCGAGGCCCTGGGCCTTCCCTTCGATCCGCACCTGCACCATGCGATTTTACAGCAGCCTTCGGACGAACATCCGGCCAATACGGTTATTATGGTTACGCAGGACGGGTACCAATTGCACGACCGAGTGGTGCGTCCCAGCCAGGTAATCGTTTCCGCCAATGATACACGTAAGAACAATGATACATCCGATTAATTCGATTTGCATTGTTTTCACGAAAATCAATAATTCAACCAGCGAGGATTGCCGTGCCCACTTACGATTACGTTTGCGATGCCTGCAAGCATGAGTTCGAGTTGTTCCAATCGATCAAGGAAGAGGCGAAACGCAAGTGCCCGGAGTGCGGGAAAAATAAGCTTCGTCGGCTGATCGGACCGGGCGCGGCGTTGGTATTCAAGGGATCGGGTTTTTACAAGACGGATTACCGCAGCGAATCGTACAAGAAGGCCGCGGCGGCGGAGAAATCTGCCGGCGCTCCAGCCGCCTCCGATGGAAAGAAAAAGGAAAAGGACAACAAGGGCGGGGAATAGCGGGGAATGGATATCAATCGCATACTTCGCGAGACGTTTGTCGTGGAAGCGGAGCACCGCGAGGAGCTGGGATCGACGAACGATCGAGCGATGCAACGGACAAAACAAGGCGCGAGCAGATTGCCGCTTTTAGTGATTGCCGATCGCCAAACCGCCGGGCGCGGCCGGGGCGGAAACCGCTGGTGGACCGGCTCGGACAGCCTGGCGTTCAGTTTGTTATTGGAATCCGCCGCGGTTGAGGGCAAAAAAGACACGCCGCGGTTTACGCTGGGGCGGCGGTCAAACTCAGGCCCCAACGTGCTTTTGGGCCTGGGCGCGGGCGTAGCCGTAGTCGAAAGTCTCAAGCCGTTGCTCGAAAACGTGGAAATCGGCATCCTGTGGCCAAACGACGTAATGGCCGCCGGGCGCAAGCTGGCTGGGATACTGGTCGAGGTGCTGCCCAACGGCCGGACCATTATCGGCATCGGCATAAACACGAATAACTCGATGGCCGACGTACCAGCCGAACTGCTTCCAATCGCGACAACCTTGCTGGATCTGACCGGAAAGCGGCAGAATCACACCGAGATTCTGGTCACTGTGCTTAACCGGCTGGAAGAGCAGATCACTATATTAAAGTGTGCCCCTGCCGAACTCGCGGCCCGGGCCGACGCGCTTTGTTTGCAGCGCGACAAGCCGCTTGCCATACAACACGACCGGAAAACCGTTGCCGGCCTCTGCCGGGGCATTGCGCCGGACGGGGCATTGCTTTTGGAAACGCCGGATGGACTGCGTTCTTTTTATTCGGGCACGATAATAAAGTGATTATAGTGCTTACTTCTGGAACACGGCCTTTATTTTGGGATGCAGACCGGGGTAGCGATCGATCCATTCGGCGCGATATTTATCGAGGCTTTTTTGTTTCTGTTCGAAGTCGGCGTGAGGATAAAGCTTTGCCGGGTGCATGAGTATGGAGTCGACCGCCCGGACCGAGCGCGGCACCGGCAGATTGGTGCCTTCGGAGATCATCCAATCTTCCAGTCCGCCGCGGAGCACCGAGTCGAGGATGCCCATCGTGTCGGCCAGATTTATGTCGCGGAAGTGCACGCCTTCGCCGACCCAGCCGGTGTTCAAGAGGAAGCAATTGATGTGCGAGTTGCTCTTGAGGATATCGTAGAACAGGTTGGCGTGTTCGGTGCAATTTCCGGCGATAAATGGATCGTAGAAGAATTCGTACTTGATCGTGCCCGCCTGGGTCGGATCGCCGGCGGATGACTCCATGGATTGTCCCAGGACCATGAATGCCGCGGCCTGTTCGTGGGTGAGTTTGGCGATGGCGGGTATGATGCTTCCGCGTGTGATAATGAACAGGTTATCGACTCGTTCGGCGTTGATGTCGTTGCTGGCGTGCATGAAATCGCGGCGTTCGACGACCGCCCGGCCGTTGGAGGTCATTTCCATGTTGTAGAAGTCAAGAGTGCCGTCCGGTTCGACGTAGACGTTTTCCATGAAGGTGCCGCGTTTGAGGCAAGAATAATAGGCTTCGACTTGTTCACCGGGATTGATGGCGTCGGTTTTGATGAACAGCCCGCCCGGCTCGAAGCCCAAAAAACGCCCGTCGCGCGTGAGCGTGCCGCCGTCGTCCTGGATGAGCCAGGAGCGTTCGCGGCCCTTTCGGGCGAGCACTTTGCAGGTGGTGCTGGTCTTGCCGTTTGCGCTTAGTGCCACGAAAAGGGAATAGTTGGTCAGGTAAGGACCGTGCGAGGCTTCCAGCGTGTCTTTGCGGCAACCGGCGTGGAGGAAGATGGCATTGCCGCCTTGTTTTACCCGCCAGTCTTCCCCGGCGAATACGCCCTTTTTCCATTCGCCGAAATAGTTGCTGTTGCGCACGAATTTGACCATTTTTCCATCGGGCGCATGGGCGGTGCGGATGGTGATGTCCTTTTGCGGCAGGACCTTCGATTTGTTGGCTTCATACTCCTCGTCGAAGAACATGAAAACCTGATAGGTGGGGTCGTCTGTTTTGGCGGGTTTGAAAAGCTTCAGCCCGGCGTAGGCGACGTGTGCGAACTGTTTAGGCAGGACCAGCCGGGCGGTGATGCCGTCGGAGCCGTCGCCCACGCTTACGTCGATGCTTACCAATTGTTCGCGGGCCAGTCGTTCCTGGGCTTGTTTAAGGAGTTTTAGTTCCTCGTCGCCGAAGTTGTTATCGATGTTATTTTTGGTTTTTTTCGCCGCCCGGGACATGGGTTCCGACTGTACCGCCAAATTATCGTATTTGGTGCGGATAATCTCGGGTTCTTCTAAGGCCAAGGCCCTGAGCTGTTCGTCAGTGGGATTGTAGATTAGCCGTTTTTCTTTTTGTGCGTTTTGGAAAATGGTTT
>JBEKGL010000418.1:0-4102 GCA_050012815.1 Thermoguttaceae bacterium | reverse complement strand
TGGCGTACTTGTCGTATGCGCGGATCCTTCACGCAAGCTTTTTGTACATGGCCATCCCATTGGTCGTGCAATTGATATGTACCGTCGCAGTGTTGTGCGGCGGCATTTGGCGGATCATTCGTGGACCGCGGCGGTGGAATGCCGTTGCGTGGATGCTGTTCGGCGCATTGCCCACACTGTGGATGGGGTCATATCTCGAGTACTTGCTCAATTTTGGGGCCGGAAGGGTTCATCAACCAAATTTGTTAATTTATTGGGCCGAAGCAGCTTCTTCCCTCATAGGAGAACCCTATGTTCGAGTGTGTTACCCGTATCGATACGAGGGCGAACGGTTTGTCATGTGGTCCGACTCACCCAAGTGCGATGAAAAACAGATGGCGGCGATGGATGCGCACATCCTTGCAATGGAAAAATCTCTCGGCCGTCGATCCGATTACAAAGCGTATTGGGTGCGTGGACCCGTATGGGGGATCGGTGGAAAATATGTATTCGGATGGGCGCAGGGTAGTCCGTCCGCGATGCCTTCCGACGGGACAGATGGAGTGAATTATATAGCTCGGCCCGAGGTCGCCCACTTCGCTATAGATCAGTTGCGTCCATATGGCGACCACCTCGAAGTGCCAATGTTGCTAATCGAGGGCTGGGCCGAGTTCCATTCCGGGCAGCGGTCGGAATCTTGCCGGGAGCGAGCTTGGGCAGCCCAACGGGAAGGCGAACTATTCAGCCTGCGCGTGTTGACAAGTCTTGAGTGGTTTCATGTTTCCGCTGGGCCGATATATTGGCAAGGATCGGTAATTGTCGATTATCTGCTTCGGAGATTCGGGCATGAGAAATTCTTGGAGTTGTGCAGCACGTGCCGCGAAGCCACTTTCGCCGATGACGTGCAGCGGGTACTGGGGCTGAGTTTGGACGAGTTGGACAAAGCTTATCAACAAGACCTGGCCGAACAAGATTCGCCCGACAAACGGTTTCTCCTGTCCGCGAAACTCGGAGATGGTGTTGATCGGGATCAGTGGAGGCGATTTGTTGAAGACTATTGTGCGGGCGCTGAACGCCTGCGCGCGCAATTTAGCCAATCGAGCGTGACCTTGGTCCGGAAAATTAATTTCACGGATAAAAACAGGCGGGAAAAAACAACCGATCTCGATCGCATCGAATATTATAACGACAACAAGAAGCAGGCGCGCATTTGGTATTTCCCTGAGCATACAGACGCCATGGTAGTAACGCCGGAGGCGTCATTCGGATTGATCAAGGACAAAGCCGACCGACCGTGGCGAATTTCCCGCTACACAGCCCGAGATCGCCTGAGAGATTTTGAAGCCATAACCACAATCCCCGGGATTCAATTATCCTTGGAAACGTCACTCGACCCTTTGCAGCTTCAGTCTTACATAACGCAGTTCGCCATTACAGGTATTCGTTTGATTAATCCGGATCATCGATTTGTGCGTATCTATCACGAACGCACAATCGACATGAAGAACATCGCGCACCTGCCAAAACGGTCGCGAGGATGGTGGGAACTCGATCCGCAATGCGATTACGGCCTAGTCGAAGGGAAATTCGAGGATCTTGACGAACAGGGAAATCCCACCGGTTCCGCGCACGTCACTGTTGAATACGAAACAATCGATGGTAGACATGTGCCGAAGGCGGTTCATTCTGAGCATATTGATACGAAAGGCACGTCGCAACAGTGGACCGTTAAAATCGAGTCTTGCCGGTTCGGCCCGCCGCCGCCGAAGGTATTCGAACTGGCTACATATGGCGATTTACATCCCACTAACAGTGTAGACAAACCATCGTCCCAAATCGGAATTTTTACTTGGATCGCCAGTGGATGTACATTGCTGGAATTGCTAATAGCCGCCGGTTTATCAATAAATAAATGGAGACATCACTGATGTTGGTATTTGCCCCATCCGACTCTAATGCCAATACTAATTCGAAGCTGCGCGCCATCCATTGCGCCTCCCAGACTACCGACGTGAAAACGGGACAGTTCCGAAATTAAATAAATAGGAAATATGAATACTCGCCTATTTTATCAATATCGGACCTGTCCCGTTTATTTTCAAGCCACGGGGCCGCGCGGCAGATTGAGATAGTTTTGGTATTCACGGGGTTCGCCCTGTACCACCAACACGTATAACAAGCGTCCTTCTTGCCAGGCGGACGCGGATAAGCCGCCGGTCGTAAATGGTTGACGCTGAGGTTCGTTGCCCAATCCCTGAACGTTTTGTTCGATCACGTAAAGGGTGGCCCGACGGCCGTCGCGGTCCGGCAAATCATAGGCTATTCCGGATCGGCCCAGAAAATCGCGTATTTCCCGCCAACAAACGCCTTTTGGGAAAAGAACCGCACGGCTGAACGGATAAGCCTTGAGCGGAGATATTTCATTCAATAGAGTCCGTGCATCGGCCGTATCGGCGTCGAAAAAACGGACTGCCTCGTCAATTGCCGTTTGTTCGGTATAACTTTCGATGTTACGCAAATTCAGCCACAAAGCGATGAATAGCACCCCGGCCGCGGATAAAAGTCCGCCGGAGGCGAGCAACCAGCGCCGGGGAATTTTTCGCTTGCACCGTGCCGGCAGAGATATGGCCGTGTCCGCATCGTTCAGACTTGCCGGCTGGCTCGGTTCCGCATTTAATGCGTTAGACGTCGGGATTCCTGCCTGGGCATGGGCTAAATGATCCAATAGGCGTTGACTTAATCCCTGTGGAACGGAGACGTCGTGAAACGCGGCGCCGATTTTCCCATCGAGGCGCTCAATTCGATCGAAAAGTTTTTCCAACTCGGGGTTGGCCGCCATTTTGGCGGCAAGGCGCGCCATTGCCGGATCGGCCAGGTCGTCGGCGCCCGAACGGAACGCTTCCATGGTTTCCCAAGTTTGCGCGTCAAGATGAATTTGTTTTTTCATCAAATGTCACCTCTTCCTTGCAGCGTAAACGGCGATCGTCGTTTCCGTGACGGCCGGTTTAAGGGGAACAACTTTGTCCGCAAGCGGGCTTTTGCCCGGGCCAGCCGGCTCATCACCGTACCCATGGGCAAATCCAACTCTTGGGCAATTTCCCTATAGGAACGCTCCTCAAAATAGAACATTACCAATATCAGGCGCGACAGTTCGGGTATTTCGTCGAGTGCGGCTTGGAGTTGTTCAGGCTCTATCTCTTTATCTTTTGGGACATCGAAAACCAGATGGTCGATATTGAAGGACAAATTGGATTCGATAATGGGCCGTTGCCGTTGGCGATCGCGAAGAAAGCAGTTTCGGAGGATAGTAAACAGCCAGCTTCGTGAACTGTCTATATTACGTAGTTGCTCTATATTGCCATGTGCGGATAAAAAAACCTTTTGGGTAAGGTCTTCGGCGTCGGCCACCGATCCGCATAGGCGATAGGCATAACGGTATACAGCCTGGTAATTTGCGGCGACTAATTGGGCAATATCGAACCCGGCCTTATCTTCGGCCATATCACTTCCTCTTACTAGAGACGTGTAACCGGTAAGTTATTCCCAAAAGCCGGAAAAAAATTGGAAGCCATACTATGATTTCCATGATTCAATTGTAGAATGTGTGGAATAATTGCCCAGTGGTTGGTATCTATTTGTGTGGTAAGCGGGAGAGGTTCCCGCGAGCAATTAACCAATCACAAAGGTAACATGGGAAAGGTGAAACGATGAAAAAGTTTGCCCTATTTGCAATGCTTATTTGTGCCGGTCTCGTAAGTTTCGGCTGCTCCGAAAAGAAGAAGGAAACCCCAAAAACTGACACGACCCAAAGCACGACAGACACCGAAAAGAAAGATACCCCGGCTGAACCGGCCAAGTAGTTTTTCTTTTGTTTTTGCATCCAATGATGAATTGAACAAGAAAAGTTTCGCAACTTCAAAAATCTGACTTGACAACTCTCAAGGGGAAGGACGCTCAATGTAACGTCCTTCCCTTTTGTGTTTATTGGATTTAATAATGCCCCTGGGTATATTCACCTGGGGCTATTGGGTCTTAAGTTTTTAATATCGTGAGGCAGATTGCCAATCTGCCAAAAAAGCAGGTTTGGCAACCTGCTCCACATGCGACATTCATTACCTGGGAC
>JBEKGL010000417.1:0-4104 GCA_050012815.1 Thermoguttaceae bacterium | reverse complement strand
GTGGACCTCCGCGACGCGTATGACGACTACGAGGGATTAGTCAAGTGCTTTGCATGCGGCGGCTTGCTTTCTATCCGCACGCGTGAGGGCCAGATTAAATGGGTGGAGCCTTCGGGTAACGCTGAAAACATGCACTCCGCCTCGGATCCCTCCGCACAGTACAAGACCTAGTGAATATCCCAAAACATTTCCAAATCATTCATGTCATTAAACATATATGTCATTCTGAGCGAAGCGAAGACTCTCGGGGCAGAAAAAAATCGGCTACGGGCTAAACGCCCATGCCGGAGAGATCCTTCGCTTCGCTCAGGATGACATCTTGACACAGGATTACATTAATAAGCATATCAAGGAGGATGTGACGTGGCGAGTATTGCAACTACCCCTCAAACCGGTCTTTATCTTTACGGGATAACGGTGGCCGGCAACGCTGTTTCCGTCCACCCGCCCGGCGTCGCCGGAACACGCGTCGAAGAGATCGTGGAAGGCCGGTTGGCAGCCTTGACGAGTCGGCTGGCAGTGCAAAAAGTCCGCCCCCAGCGTGCGAATCTGGCCGCGCACCATCTGGTCTTAAGCGACCTGTCTAATCGGCAGCCGGTTTTGCCCGTCGTTTTCGGCACGATAGCCGATGGCGAAGAGGAACTGCGCAACTTCATGCGGCAAAATTACGACGCCTTGCTGAAAAAGCTTACCCGGTTGCGCGGCATGGTGGAAATTACTCTGAAAGTTTATTGGGAAACAGCCAACATTTTCGAGTTTTTCGTGGCGACTCACCGGGAACTAGAGGAGATGCGAAACCGTTTGTTCCAGCCGGGAAGGACGCCTAGCATCGAGGAGAAAATCCAACTTGGAAAACTATTTGAGTCGATTTCAGAGCAAAGCCGCCGGCGGCATACCCAAAGGGTAATTGAAGCTTTGTCGCCCTACTGTCGTGAAATCCGCAGTATCGATCCGAACGAGGAACGGATGATCATGAAACTGGCCTGCCTCGTGGAGAAGACACATCGACAGCAATGGGAAAACGGCGTCGAAGCGGCTGCTCATGCCTTCGATAATCATTATTTCTTTCAATATAGCGGCCCCTGGGCGCCCTACAATTTCGCCGAGATCGAATTGAATCCCGAAACTTGATAAAAATGACATGTCTCATGACGCATAAAGTCATCCCGAACGCAGCGAAAGATCTTCCTAATGCATAATAGATTCTTCGCTGCGCTCAGAATGACAAATATGTTGTGGCATAAGTTCAAAATATATTTATCAAATATCCTTATATATAAAGCAAATCCATCATGTTTCTCGTAGACGATATCCTGCTAAGCCCAGTAAAAGCGTTGATGGCCATCGGCCG
This sequence comes from Thermoguttaceae bacterium, assembly GCA_050012815.1. Taxonomy (GTDB): domain Bacteria; phylum Planctomycetota; class Planctomycetia; order Pirellulales; family Thermoguttaceae; genus JBEKIK01. The sequence continues at coordinate 2,753 of JBEKGL010000417.1, read as the reverse complement.
CCATGTACAGGAGACTGCCCAAAAGGACTGGGAAGACCAGGAGAAAGCGATCCTCAACAGCCTGACTGAACTGCATCAACTATTTGAATCAAAGTCCATCGGCAACGAGCAGTTTGACGAGCGTGAAACCGCGCTCTTGGATCAACTGGATGCAATTCAAAATATGTTGAGTTCGGAAGAGGAACAGGCATAATGGTTTACCTTGGGCATCATAACGAAATAACCCGTGCAATTTGTCGTGGTGCAGGCGTCCCGCCTGCCAGAGAAACCGCAGGCGGGACGCCTGCGTCACAATGAGTCCAAAGGGGACGGTCCCCACAAGTTAAAAGCATGGAAAGTGAAAACGATGGAAAGCCATTCCGACCTTATCGAGGATGATAACTGCACCATTTTAGAGTTGCTCGATCGCCTGCTGAATAAAGGCGTGGTCGTGGCCGGAGATATTGCCATTTCCGTGGCCGATATCGATTTGATCTATCTCCGCGCGCAGTTGCTGCTTTCCTCGTTTGAAACCGCCCGGCAGGCCGGCTGTCTTTGGACCTCGGATAATGGCAAGACAAGAACCGCCATACAGAATTCTTGAAATCTTTGTATAGAGCAAATATAACCCATGTCAAGTACAATGTTTCCAAACTCTCCTGTGTGGCAACCAACGCTCGAGCAGCCCGCGCAGGCAACGAAAACAGCCGCAGCCCCCAAAATCAAGCTAAATCCGGAAAATGTCCGCAACGGCCTTGCGCAACTGGTGCTCACGCTGGTCGAGTTGATCCGCGAACTACTGGAGCGGCAAGCGCTAAGGCGCATCGAGGCGGGAACACTTACCGAAGCAGAAATCGAACGCCTAGGCCAGACGTTTTGCAAATTATCCGACGAGATTGGTCGGCTGAAAGAATACTTCGGCCTAAGCGACGAAGACCTTAATCTTGACCTGGGCCCCCTTGGCAAACTGCGTTAATCAAGACAAGGAAAAAGATCATGACATGCCAAGCTATCACTCAGTCCACCCAGTCGCAAGGCCTGCCCGAGGTCCTCGAACGGGTGTTGGACAAGGGTGTAGTTATCATGGGCGACATCAAGATCAAGCTCTGCGACGTGGAGTTGCTGAGCATCCAAATCCGTCTGCTCGTATGTTCCGTGGATAAAGCGCGAGAGATGGGCGTGGCCTGGTGGGAGCCGGCCGCAAGACCGAACCAGACCGTTCCCCCACCGCATTATCCGCAGAATTCAATGCCCGCGCCGGAATCCACGACCGGGGCGACGCAGGAACAAGACTTGAGATTTCAGCAGACAATGCGCGCCGTGGAAAAAGGTCCCCCGGATGCCATGGCGCTTGGCCGCCGGCAACAAGCACAAGAATCAATTTAAGATTCACCGTTTCCAATTAACGCCCGCGGCGGAAAAAGAGCGTAACTCTTGAGCCGCTTTGTAGTTATGACGCTGCAAACAATGACGTTGACATGCAGTTTTACAACTTCTATACTCCTGCTCAAAGCTCTAAAGGACGAAATCCATCTAGGCTTTAAAAACTCGAGCATCGTTACACACGGTGGGCAGCTTTAGTTATGGCGTGTGTATTGTTCATAAAGGCAATGCCTTTGACATTACACTACCGATTATAACTAGGCGCCGATAACATGAAGCGCGAACCCACCGTCTATATCGTCGATGACGACGAGCCCGTTGTCCGATCTCTTACCGACGTGATCGAATTGATCGGTTTAAAGGTCAAGTCGTTTTCTTCCGGAAGTCAATTCCTTAAGTCCTATAAAACAAGCGGCCCGGCATGTCTGATACTCGACGTGATAATGCCGGACATGAGCGGCCTGGAATTGCAGAAACAGATGGCCGCGGCCGGCATTACGCTGCCGACCGTCATTATCAGCGGACACTCGGACGTGCGCACGGCAGTGGAGGCCATGAAACTAGGCGCAATCGAGTTCCTGGAAAAGCCTTTCCGCATCCAAGAACTGTGCGACAACATACAAAGGGCGATCAGGCTCGATGAGGAAAAATGGCGGGTCCGCGAACTGAAAAACAAGGTCGATCGAAGGATGGAAAATCTTACGCCGGCGGAGCGCGGGGTAATGGACCTGGTGGTTGCCGGAAAGACCAACAAAATGATCGCCGCCGACTTGGACCTGAGCATCCGCGCGGTGGAAGACCGCCGCGCTAGAATGATGAAAAAACTGCGGGTAAAATCCCGGGCCGAACTCTTGGAACTGGTGATGGCGGCCCAATTCAATTCAAGTGTTTTACCCCCGCCGAACGCCGTTTCTTTGCCGGCGGAGACGATGAATCCGTCAAGATAAATCGGACCACGCGGGCGGATTCGACATGCAAATCCGCTTGTTTCATAAAGGATTCACCAGTCGCCATGTGCCCCTGATTCAATGGGAATGGTAGGTGTGCCACTGCTTCGCAGAAGCAGTGATGCCGATAATACACACACTGCTTGTCTGACATCAAGCAGTAACATAATCCATATTTCTCGATTATTAATCCTTACGGCCGACGAAGAGGTTTTCGATATTCATGTTTTCCATTATTATGTGGAAGGGACGTGGTAACAAGCCCGCCCTCTGAAGAGGGCTGAAAGGAAAAGAGAAAAAGGGGTGGGGGTTTTCCGCGTCCCAGGCGTGGAACGCCTGGGCTAGAGAAAAGGTGATGTGAGCCTTGCTAGAGAAAAGGTGATGTGAGCCTTGCTAGAGAAAAGGTGATGCGAGTCTGGGTTAGAGAAAAGGTGATGTGAGCCT
>JBEKGL010000416.1:0-4109 GCA_050012815.1 Thermoguttaceae bacterium | reverse complement strand
CCGAGGACATCCGCGTCGAGGGGTGGGATGGCCCACAGGTGAAGTGCGTCCTCGAAAAGACGGTTATCGCCCCGGACGGCGAACCGGTCGACGAGCATCTAAAAGGCATTAAGATGCTGCACAAGCACGGCTTGACGCCAAACCTTGTCGGGAAAACCCCGGCCGAACGGGAAGCCGAAGAGCAAAAGTTCATGGCCGGCCCCGATGGGCAAGCATTGAATGAGCGGCAGCGCGAATCGCGACGGCAACTACTCCGTGAAATAGCCGGCAGTTACGACTTGTACAAGACATTTCAGGGGAAGGAAATCGATACAATCGAGATCGAAGGACTCACCTATCAACAGGGCAACCGCCAAATATCCTACGAAATCCGTTCAGGGAAAGTTGCGAGAGTTATGGGCAGCGAATGGCAACGTTATGCGTCGCTTACCGTGTATGTGCCTGCCTGCAAGGCGCTGGCGCTGCGCGGTTGTACGGAAAGTCTCGACGCCCAGGGCGTACTCGGCGAACTTATCGTCCGCGGCCAGGGCGACTATGGTTATGAAGACAATATCTTCCGCATCCGCGACCTGCATGGGCCGCTGACGATCGAGAATGTGCCGATCAGACTTGTCGATTCAATCCACGGCAACGTGAACATCACATGTACGATTGCGAATGGCCCCTCTTACTCAGGCGCGCAAAATGGCGAACGAATACTTGCCCCGTCGTCACCGCCCGTTCTGACCTGCCGGAATATCGATGGCGATCTGGCTGCATGGTTGATGTGCGATGAACTAAAACTGGAGGCGATCGCCGGCAGGATCGACGTGAAAAATGAATTCGGCAAGACGACCCTTGCCCTCGGACGTGAATTGGCGGAAAAGCCTAATCGCATAGTCTCGGAGTCCGGGCGAATCGAAGTCAGCCTCGCCTCCGGATCGCTCGGCCGGTCGCCACTTCTGGCTTTAACTAGTTGCGGCACAGTCCGCACCAACGCCTCGGACAACGTCCTCGAAGAGACCAACTGGACAATGTCCCCAGACCGCGACGGAATTAGGCGCATTTGGAAAGGATTCAAGTCGACGCTCGACGGCAAGCAGGCCGGCGCAATCGACTCTTCTCAGCGGATTAGTGCCGCCGTTGTAGGCGACGACCGTTCCCCGGGCTTGGTCCTGATCAGCCGCGCCGGCACGATCCAGATTATTTATGAGCCATGAATATCAATCTTTCCCTTTACTCCGCGTTCTCGATCGGCGAGCGGACTGACTGTACAAAGCGTCCGCCGCTTTCGTACCAGCCCTGCTTTGTGAACCGGCACCATCTAAGGTCGATCAAAAAACCCAGCCAATGCCCGTTGGATTCCAGCGATGCGATCATGCGCCGGTACGGCAGCGGCTTGGGATGATAAAAACCCAGACCGCGATTGGATAGATGCTTGCCCACCACCGCAATGCTTTGGCCCCGCGGCGTAATGCCGTCTTCGGCCACCGGCGTGAGATGGATCAAGTAAGGAAACGGATAGCGGTTTTCGTGCCGCTTTTCCAGTATCTCCTGCTCCGAATATATTGCACTCATCAATGACATTACTTGCCTGCGAACGTCGTCTTCCTGACGGACATTGCTCTGGGGAAGAAGATCAAGGTGCGGATCATCAAGCTGAATCATGGACACTCACCAAATTAGTCGGCTTTTTGCCCATCCGCATGCGCAGTCATGGGCAAATGGATTATATGAGATATATGGCCTATGCAGGCACGAAAACGCAAAATGAAAAGACCAGTCGGCGGAAAATGCCAGTCATCTCCGATCAAGCGGCTAACCGCAGAAGCCTGCCCCTAGCGCACGATCGTCAAATAACCAAATAAAACCTAGTTCATAAATCCAAGGATGTCAAATGATTAGCTTAGCGACTGTCCAAGTATTACTCCCCTCTCCGGGCACCGACGGGCACCTACGCGCAGCGTTGGTCGGTTGGTCGCGGGAGAGGGGCCGGGGGTGAGGGCCCCTTGCCTTGCAAACTATAAAGTTATTCTTGGACAGCCGCTTAATTGCATTGCTTCAGCACTTCCACGGCCTCTGAGTATTTGCCTTCCTTGCATAACTCCCGCGACCATTGACGGGACACATACACGAAATTCAGCGCAAACGCCTCGTAATGCGGATCAAACGCCAGCCCTTGCCTAAGCAGAGCCGCGGCCTGGGCATATTGACCGGCGTTGCCCAAGTCGATCGCCCAATTGTTGATCGTGGCCAAAAAATTACCCCTGGCGGTGCTGTTAAACGGATCAAGCCGGAGCGCTTTGGCGTTGGCGGCCGCCGCATCGGCGAATCGCTTTTCCCCCAGGAAATCGATGCCCCGGTTGTAATAAATCATCGCCGTCAGTTGGACGGGCGATATTTCCCGCGGCTTGGCCTTATCCTTGGCGGGCTTGCCCCCGATTGTTTTTTGGAGACCTGTTTCTTGGGGACTGTCCCAATTTTCCGGGCACCATGCGAATAGCATGGTCGGCGAAAATGGGACTGTCCCCTTCTGGGCCGTCCCCTTCCGTTCGGCATTATTTAAAAGCGGATCGTGCCGCAAACAAAACCACCGCGGACAAGTGGTTTCCACGTCCAACTGACCGTCCGGCAAAAAAACCCGGCTTAAAGCGTGCCCCGGCGTTTCCAGTCCGCAACACGATAATCCCATCTCGCCGGCCAGGTAGTTGAACAACACCGTGGCGCTTAGGCAATTGAATCGGCCTTCATCTATCGCCTGCCGTAAATCGGTGTATTGGATGTTATACTTCCCTTTGAGAATTTTGCCGTGGAGGAACTCAAAAATTGCCTCGACCCGCCGCCGTGGCGACCCGTCCAAGCCGCCCTTTTGTCGCAACTGCTCGGCCCATGCCTCCATGCACCCTCGATAACGCCCCAATTCGGCCGTATTATCCACTCCGCTGGCGATCAAGGCCGCATCCAACAGCGAGAATTCATCCAACCGTCCGTCCTCGGCATCGGCAAACAACCGCTGCTCCAAAATACAGGGACTGTCCCAATTTTGGGGACTGTCCCAATTTTCACAAACCTTACGGAGACTATCCCAATTTTCGTGAAACGAAAATGGGACTGTCCCCTTCCGCTCGGCCGAAAATGGGACGGTCTCCTTCCCGAACTCGGATCGCAAAACAGCCTGATTCGTATCAGCCATACCAGGCAGACAAATACTCAGCCATAGCGTCAGCGACCATATCACACTTCTTAGCAAGGCTTTTTGCATGACTTCCGATTGTTGCGCTTCTATCGATTGTGCTGCCTGCGGATAGATTTTTAGCAGCGGAATTTCACCTAATCGCAACAATCATAGGATGCAAAAAGACAACAGACGGCAAGCAGGTGGCAATTTAGGCAGATTTTGCCGTTTGCAGGTCGGATTTTGACAGGCCGCGGGTCACATACCTGCCTTGCTTTCTTCGAGACGTATTGCCAGCCGTTATAATCGAGACCTGCTTTTCGCACTATTCGGACGATCCGCGGGACGAATTTTGATTTCGCCTTTCCATTTTACTATCCGAAATAGGACGTTTTTTTGTTAGTTTTCATAGGTTAAATTCACTAAAAAGCGTGTTGAATTTTGGGAACTGACTGTTAAGCCGCCCCGTGCCGAACAATACCGTCTTGGAAATGGCGTATTGACAGAACAGAGGGCCGGTTCCATATTGCTGCAATCGAAGATCCATCACACGGATGAAGTTGACGAAGGAACAGCGGAAAAGGCTCGAAAAGAAGTGATCTTTGGCAAGAACTTGCCAAACTTCGTGTTGCCATTGGAGAAACCAACATGCAATTCAATCAACTCATCGACGACTACATTTCCGGTCCCGCACTGCTGCGGCAGGCTGTGGCTGGCATGACCCAGGAGCAACTTGTTGCTCGCCCCATTCCCGGCAAGTGGTCCACGTTGGAAGTCATCTGCCACTTGGCTGATTTCGAGATCGTCGGTGCCGACCGTATTAAGCGGGTGATCGCCGAGAACGAGCCGACACTGTTCGGCGGGGACGAGAAAATATTCGCTGCTCGGTTGGCCTATCATCAGCGTAATGCCGAAGAGGAACTCCTCCTGATCGAATTGATCCGCAAGCAAGTGG
>JBEKGL010000415.1:0-4135 GCA_050012815.1 Thermoguttaceae bacterium | reverse complement strand
AACGCACGAGATCGAGCACGGATGCGGATAAGTATTACAATAATGTTTATGAACTATCACAGTCGGCGAATTATCCCGACAGAATATCATTCGAGCCGGAGCAATATCACGATCAGTCGGCCCTTTCCTCCTATTCTTCATTGTCGCTGTTAAAGAATGATACGACGCTGACGGCAAAAGCGAAAATTGATCGGATAGTATGGTTTACGGGCACGGCCCCCACGACAAATCATTACGACCGCGACCGCATCTATTACAACCAGAATGGCACCTCCACATTCTTGGAGCGAGGTCATTATGCGGTGGTCGGACCGCGGACCATGACCAGTCTTGGCCTGACCGGCACAAAAACGGCCGATTGTCCCTTGGGCGAGCCGTCATCGCAAGCCATTACGCTGGCCCCGACAACTTCCCTATTGAATAACAGCAAAGGAGTGCAAATGACGGACCTTAGCGGCAATGTCGACGTGAATATCGATGCCACTAAAATTAAATTGCCCTTGGGCATCATCGTCTCGAATTATCCGACGAGTTGGAGCACCAACCAAGCAGTCGGCATTAGCATATCGGAGCCGCTGTTTTCATCCGCGAGTTATTATCCGCAGCCCACGGTTGCCGGCGCCGGTAGGTATGAAGTCAGGGATTTCTCCAACAAAATAGTCAAGGAATGGTACGGCGATCCAAAAAAGACGGATCCGGCGATTGGATATTTTCGCAATACTCCCTTGGATAAAGAATCTACTCGGCCTTTGGGCGATACAAGCGAGAAACTTCCATACGCAGGCACGGTATTCAACTATAAAACGGTATTTTTGCAACGTTTGGCTAACCCATTGGCGCCGTATGATGCGGCGACGAATCCGTATTTGACCGTGGATTGGATGCCCATCGACTTGACCATTTTTAACGGCGAGGAAAATTCCGCAACAACAGATCCCGACGCCGCACTTAATACAATTACAAATCCCGCCGTCAATTTCGCCACCCGGCAGCGAGGAAAAACATCGTCGGACTATAATATCTGGAAGCCGGAAAGCGATGATCCCAGTAATAGCGCCCCGGCCGACCCGCAGGTCTATTTCGGTTATAATCTGGTTCACAGTCTGGGCTACCTGAATAAGGCATTCCAGCCGTTTATCACTGGTAGCACCCTTGGATATAACGGCGATCCGTCGACAAAGCCGTTTCCATGGCTGCCGTGGTTTGGGCGGCCTTATGTCAGTCAATTGGAGTTGATGTTGGTGCCCGGTAGTCATCCGGCGCGATTGCTTTGGGAATTTCAACCGTGCTCGGCAACTGCCGATAACTATAAGCCCGGGGATGTCAGCCAAGCGCCATTCCCGCAACTGCTGAATTTTCTCCAGTCCGGAACCGGGAACGGGATGAACCAGTTCGGCCGCATCCTGGACTATGTTGGCGTGCCATCGTGGTATGCGGGCACGGAGATACAAGCCGATCCCGGCATATTATCGCCAAATGGTATTCCGACCTCGCCGGGTACACATACCTTTTTTCCGCCGTACAATCGAATCTCCACGTACCGCGAACCTGGGCGGATCAATCTGAATACGATTTATAGTGAGGAAGTTTTCAACGGGCTGATGAACGGCGTCAATAACGGGAGCACAAAAAAGCCCTCTTGGACGCAATTCATCCAGAGCCGCCGTAAAGATTTGGCGACGGCTATTCTTGGACAAAATTCCGCATATCCTACGGAATTTAGCAATCCTTACCGTTCATGCGGCGGCGCGTTTTGGGATCCGCTTGGCGGCTCAGCGACCGGGATAGACGCCACATTGTTACGGCCCAATGCGACTTCCGCCACCGCGCCGTTATTCCAATACACATCTCCCAACAATGTGGATAATACGTCGCGCAATCCGTTTTTCCATTACTCGGACTTGATGCGATTGGGCAATCTGGCGACCACGCGCTCGAACGTTTATTCGGTGTGGATCACGGTGGGATATTTCGAGGTGAAACCGAATTCGTTTACGACACCGGCCGGTCTGCCCGATCTTGCGCATCCGGACGGGTATGAATTGGGTCAGGAAATGGGCAGCGACACCGGGGAGATCGTGCGCCATCGGGCGTTTTACATGATCGACCGCACCGTTCCCGTCGGGTTCCAACGCGGACAGGATTTAAATGTAGAAAAGGCGATAATATTGAAAAGGTTTATTGAATAGGGATTAGTGGGCAGTGGGCGGAAGATTGGGAATGATGAATGTTGAATGATGAATGATGAATTACGTGCAAAACCGCTTGCGGTTTCGCGCTGAGCCAGTAGGGTGCGTGCAACGCACCTATGTAAATATCACTTGTTTATCGGTGCGTTTCACGCACCCTACTTTTATGTCACGCAACGTCAAGAAAACCGCACGCATGCCGGCGATGAAATTTCCAAAACTGCAAAAGCGGTTGCGGATGATTGGCACTGGCAAAGCCAGTGGCACGCGAGGGAAAATCGCGGCGGAGAAAGGGCAAGCGCGAAATCGCAAGCGGTTTTATTGAAGTTATCAGTTATCAGTTTTCAGTTTTCAGTTATTCCCGTAATCATGGGCTACCGAACGCTGCGACAATGCGTTGATGATTTAGCGGCCACGGGCCAACTGGCGCGGATTGAAGAGGAGATCGATCCACACTTGGAGGCGGCTGAGATTCAGCGTCGGGTGTTTCGCGCCGGCGGACCGGCGATTTATTTCGCGAGGGTCAAAGGCTGTCGGTTCCCGATGGTCGGCAATCTGTTCGGGACGATGAAGCGGGTGCGATATATTTTTCGCGACGCGCTAGAGGGGCTTAAACGGCTGGTGGCGCTGGAAGCCGATCCGGCGGATATTTTACACCATCCCAGGCTGTATATGCGATCGCCTTGGTTTGCCCTTAACATGCGGCCAAAAACAGTCCGCACCGGACCGGTTCTCGATAATGAGATTACGCTCGATCAACTGCCGCAATTGAAATCGTGGCCGGGCGACGGCGGGGCGTACATTACGCTGCCGCAAGTTTACACCGAGGATCCGGAAGAGCCGGGTTATACAAAATCGAATCTGGGCATGTACCGCGTGCAGATTTCGGGCGGCCAGTACGAGCCGAATCGAGAGGCCGGATTGCACTACCAGTTGCAGCGGGGCATTGCCGTGCATCATGCAAAGGCCATCCGGCGCAAGGCTATTTTTCGGGTGAACGTTTTCGTGGGCGGGCCGCCGGCGATGACCGTGGCCGCGGTGATGCCGCTGCCCGAGGGCATGAGCGAATTGGGATTCGCCGGTCTTTTGGGGCGGCGCCGGGTGGCGATGATCCGCCGGCCCAATAAGCTGCCCATTGCCGCCGAGGCCGATTTCTGCATCAGCGGTTATCTGGATCCCAAACGGCTGAAGTCCGAGGGTCCCTTCGGCGATCACTTGGGCTATTACAGCCTGGCGCACGAGTTTCCGGTGCTGCGCGTGGAGCACGTATATCATCGACAGGGTGCGATCTGGCCGTTTACGGTGGTGGGCCGGCCGCCGCAGGAAGACACGATCTTCGGCGAGTTGATTCACGAGTTGGCCGGCGAGACGATTGCAAAGACGATTCCGGGCGTCAAGGCGGTTCATGCCGTGGACGCGGCGGGCGTGCATCCGCTGCTTTTGGCCCTGGGCAGCGAACGCTACGCGCCGTACGACGAACCGCGCAGGCCGCGGGAATTGCTCACCCTGGCCAATGCCCTGTTGGGTCAGGGGCAATTGTCGCTGGCCAAGTATTTGTGGATCGTTGCCGGCGAGGACCGGCCGGACCTCGACGTGCGCAACGTCCCCGATTTCTTTCGCCACGTGCTGGAACGGGTGGATTGGCGGCGCGATCTGCACTTTCAGACTTGCACCACGATTGACACGCTGGATTACAGTTCCGGCCGGTTGCACGAAGGCTCGAAAGTGGTAATCGCCGCGGCCGGAGCGGCGAAACGGACCTTGCCCGTGGTGATCGACAGCCGGCTTGCGCTGCCTGAGGATTTGGGTTTTCGCAAGGCGCGGATATTTCTGCCGGGGATACTGGTGATCGAGGGTCCGCCCTACCGCGTCGAGGCCGACGGGCGCGATTCGGCGGTAGAGCGGTTTTGCGCGCGTTATACCCGGCATGAGGCGATTAACGCTTT
>JBEKGL010000414.1:0-4142 GCA_050012815.1 Thermoguttaceae bacterium | reverse complement strand
TGAACCAGCTTTGCCCCGGCAGGTAGTCGGCCAGATGCGCCCGATCGTGCATGCCCGGCGGGAAAATCGTCACCTCCACCGATTCCAGCTTTTCCAGGCTCCGCTGGCTGGAAACCTCGAATCGGCGGATCGATTCGATCTCGTCGCCGAAGAACTCGATGCGCACGGGATCGAACCAGTCGGGGGCGAAAACATCCAGGATTCCGCCGCGGATGGAAAATTCGCCCGGCAGTTCCACGGCAGGGGTGTTGTGAAAACCGTTTTCGGCCAGCCAGCGAGATAAATCCTCAACACGCAATTGCCGGCCCAAGCTAATAAGGCGAGTTTGACGGCCGAGTGCATCGCGATCGGGCACGGGCTGTAAAAGGCTTTGGATGCTGCAAAGCACCAGTTTCGGGGCCTGGACCGATTGAAACTTCTTCAGCAATCGCACGCGGTCGCCGAAAATTTCGTCGGCGATCGCCTGCTCGTCAGGGAGTCTTTCCCAAGCCGGAAACCGATCTGGCGCGATTTGGCTGAAAAGGGCCAGATCGTCGGCCAGATCGTCTACGTCATCGACGTGAGGGCAGACCGCCACCAGCGATGCCGGAGCGGATTGGGCCAATGCGGCCGCAGCCAGCGCGCAGGCCGACTCCCAGACTCCGTCGAGAGTCGCCGCATGTCCTGCCAATAAACTAGCGACAACTTCGGCAAAGCCTTGTTGCCGTTTAAGGCGTCCGACCAGGTCTAATAACTGGTCCGACGCGGAGGTAGCCGTCCCGGCGTTGGCCATAGTTCGTTTGAATTGAGCCCGGGATAGCGGGCCTTATCAACTAACCCGCATTTTTCACCAACGTGTGCCACTGTTTTGGAACGAATCGGTCTGTTAAGCAATGCGGGCTAAAATTATTTCCTTCGCCTTTTGTGCGACTCGGCGGACCTTGAACGGGGCGGCCCACTGCCTTGTCGCCTGGGTCGTGATTCCATATTTTTGGCCACGATGAATCCCACGGCTTCTTCCCAGGTTGGAATGGCGCGGAAACCCGGTTTGGCCCCCCGTTGGCCGCGATCTTCGTGTTCTTCATCGGCCATCTCGTCCTCGTCGTCTGCAGACTGGGATATTTCAGTTGAAGCCACCGGCTCGTCACTCCCGGCGGAAGCGGCTTTTTTCGCTTCGACACTTTTTTCCCCGATGGTCTCTGATCCTTGTTTCTTCCTTTTGCGCGATCCGCGGTGGGAACGGCGATGTTTTATGTGCTGTTTATCGGCTTCACCCTCCTTTGAATATTCCTCTGAATAATCCTCTGCCTCCATGTCCGCCTTGTCAGACGTTTCGCTAGAAACTTCGCAGCGCGCTATATCATCCTGTACCGGCGCTTCTGCTGCCGAATCCAAGGATTGCTTTTTCATTTTTTCCACTGGTCGGTCTTTATCCCCGCCCTTGCGGTGACGCCGGCGCCGGTGACGTGATTTTTTCTCGCTTTGTTCCGCGGACTCTTCGGCCGATAACGTCTCTGAAGTCGTAAAAGGCTCGATATTTTTACCGAATTCCGCGGCCGGCTGCATGGCGGGTTCTCGCGGCTTTTCGGCCGGGAAGGCGACCTTTTTTTCCACCTGCCTGGGCATGGACGATTGTATCGGCGCTGGGGGCGGGGGAGGCTCCAGTTTCACTTCAATGCCCAATTCCATGGCAAGGGCATCCCAACTGGAAATAGGATAAGCCGGAGGAGTCGAATCCGACTCTATGGGCGGTTCGACGACACAAGCCTGCGGATCGGCATCTTTTATAACATCTTCTGTGACTTCAGGCGAATTTTCTTCAGCCTGGGGCGCGGATTCGCCAAGTGCATTTTTTTTAGGTTCCGCCCCTAAAACCGATGCCAATAAATCCCAATGGTCCGATTGCTGCGATTCCGACATACTAGTTCGGTTACTCCTTCCGAGACATATTGCCGTATTCCAGTTAATTCGATGCAAAAATAGCAAAGAACATTCGCTAGAACAGGTATACAATTATCATAGCTTTAAAACATTACAGTATAGGGAGTCGCATGTGTAATGCAAAGCCGAGAACTGGCTGGGAAATAAAACCATTCTGGTCGGACGGCTTAAACAAGGGCTTCCAAAATACCTCTCAAATCTAACTCTAAAACGAATTTTTACAAATGTCATCATTATTATCAATATGACATCTTTATGACTACACCTATTCGCTAAACCAAACATGATATATGCTATTGAAAAGATGACACATAACTGCGATAACTCTTTTTATGAAAATAAGTTACGTTAAGGAATATACCAGAGAATTAGCCGAAAGATATAAATGGTATCAGCTTCGCTCATTAAACCAATTGTGTCTAGTAAAACGCAATATTTATCGGGGGAGATATGTCATGAACTGCTTATCACATTCTGATTTAAAAAAACTGTCGAAACAGAAATTTCAGTTTAAATCGATCTCTAAGGTGATAATCATCATACTGGCAACATTCTGGTCATGGCCGGTAACGGCGGGACCGCCAAATTCGGGGACTGATGACGATGCCGCCCGCAGACGTGTTACTAATAATGCCAACAAATCGGCGCCGCAAAACGTACAGCCGGTTCAACCAGTCAGGTCTTTAAATCGTGATATCACAACTCAACCTAGTTCGTCTCCATCCCGTTCATTTGCGTCGCCTCAGCATATTAATACTCCTTTATCCACTCCAAGTAGCAGCCGTGGAACAATCCAAATCCGAGGCGATTCGCAACCATCTTCTTTTACTCAACCCAGGTCGATAACTACCCCGACAAATCGCAAGTTTGATGCTCCTAAATTCCAATTCGTTGCCGACACGCCCAAATCAACCGATCGGTCGACGGATAATTCCGACCAACGTTCCGGCCGCCAGGACAATCGTCAAAATGTCCAGGGAAAAACACAAAGCAATAGTCCGGCAAGTACGGGAAAAACGAATCAGAATATCCCCATCGGCGGCACTGGATCCACGAGTTCTGGCAAAGACGTGAATCAATTGCAGAATATACGGTCAGGCACTCGCCCTTCAATATCCGATATAAACACTCGTCTTATCGATCAAGGCTTGGACAAAGGGAAATTGCCCGCAGGCGCAGTCGATAAGATTGATAAAGGAAAACTGTCCGGCGGTGCCGGCGATAAGATTGATAATGGAAAATTGCCTGGAGGCGCAATTGATAAGTTCGATAAAAACACCTCTAAAATCAACCCCACAACCGGGACTCTTACACCGGTTTCGCCGACTAATCCTTCGAATCTCAAATCTATTGAAGACGTAAAGCGGCGATTGGGTGCGGATGACCTGGGCGTAAAACGCGGGCCGGCCGATTTAAATTTGGGAAAGACACTCGAAACAAAGCCATTGAAAGGCCCGACGGGCGTGATCGGACCGGGCCTGACCACAAAACAATTACCGTTTACACAGCCGAATGCCGGCAATGCAAAGATCTCCCGCGATGATATGCTTAAATCGCGTTTTCCCGACCGGCTCAAATCGGGCGAGTTGGAAAAGGTCACAAAAGGCGATATCGCCAAAAAGCTGAATTTGTCCGATCAGTTTAAGATGATGCAACAAGGCGACGTGGCCCGGCGCCTGGAATTGCAAAAGCACGCGACCGGAATTGTTCATATCAAGGACCTACATGCCAGCGACGTCCATCATTTGAATAATGTTGTAAAACTAAACAATGTTATCGACTATTACGCGGATCGGCCGCATTTCTATCACGGCATGATCGGCCCGGCTTATGCCAAAAACTGCTTCAAGTTCGTGTACTTTGGCCCGACTTTCTTCTCTGGTCCATGTTGGTACCCGCACTGGAATCCTTGGGTGGCCTGGTCGTGGCATTATCATTGCCATCCGATTTGGGATCCCCGGCCGATATGGTCGAGGCCGGTGATTTACGATCCGTATTACGATTGGGTCTATTGGCAAACGCCGGTGTGGGTATCGCTGCCCGCGGTGCAGTGCGGCACCTGGGTCGACGTGCAAAGACCCGTTTTTGACGTAGCGCAAAACGACCTGCAATTGCTGGCCGTGCGGTTTGTCGATCCGGGCCATCCGGAGGAGAAACTCGGCCCCCGCTATCGCGTCTGGTTCCGCAACAACGGCAATCAGTCCATCGAAACGCCCTTTAAT
>JBEKGL010000413.1:0-4154 GCA_050012815.1 Thermoguttaceae bacterium | reverse complement strand
GGACTGGGATCCCGGCGTCGATCAGCCGACCAAACCCGGCTGCCACTTCCGCGTCGATCTCGGCAGGATGATTCACATGGACCACCATAATGGTGGATAATCTTGTCTCCTTAATCCAGGAAATCAACTCGTTGCATACCCGCTGTGGAATTACGACCGGCATTCGGGTATGAATTCGCAACCTTTGAAGATGGGATATTTGGGCAAATTTTGCAACCAGTTGTGAAAGCAGATCATCCGATAGCATCAATGGATCCCCGCCGCTTAGGATCAATTCATGGATCGAGGGCTCTGCATAAAGCAGCCGGAATACCTCATCCCACTTTG
Source organism: Thermoguttaceae bacterium (assembly GCA_050012815.1). Classification (GTDB taxonomy): domain Bacteria; phylum Planctomycetota; class Planctomycetia; order Pirellulales; family Thermoguttaceae; genus JBEKIK01. The sequence goes on along the minus strand of JBEKGL010000413.1, from coordinate 3,827 downwards.
ATGGGGATTCAGGACTTTTATCGAAGGGAAAATGCCGCCGAAAACAAAATCGGCAATGGACGGCACACAAAGGAGTTGCTAGGATCAAGATTCTGTTTTGGTATTTCCAGAGCAGGCCGGGACCGCAAAGGGCGGCGTTTTCACCCAGCGGATCCGGAGTAAAGCCGGGTGTCTGGTCAAGTTCGGCCATACGCGGTAAAACCTGTAATAGAAGCGGATCATCGGCATCCCCAGGGCGAATTCGGGCTAGATATGGTCGAGGAACCAGGATCGGCAATCCATTGGCAGCTTGCATGGCCGCTTCGGCTGCCCTTGAAGGTAACCCCGCCAACCGGCATAATTCGGCTGGATCCCGCACCGCATGGGCCAATTCCCTTTGCCAGTCGGCAGGTCCGGACTGGGCGTCTAAAGAATCCAATTTCAGTGCCAAATTTGCCATAGTGAAATCGTACCATAACCCATACTAATGAGAAAGCAAAACGGGAATAACAATCGTGGCTAGTTATAACACCAGCGAGTTTCGCAAGGGTCTTAAGGTCCAAATCGAAGGCGATCCATATCTGATGATCGAGTGCAATTTCGTCAAGCCCGGCAAAGGCCAGGCACTCTATAAGTGCAAGCTGCGGAACCTGTTGCGCGACACCGTCCTGGACCGCACTTACAAAAGCGGCGATAGTCTTGAGGCCGCCGAAATCGAGGAAATTCAAGCCCAATTCCTCTACCGGCAAATGGACCACTTCGTATTCATGGACAACGAATCCTACGAGCAACACGAATTGACCGCCCAGCAGGTCGACGAAAGCTGGAAATACCTCAAGGAGGGCATGGTTTGCAGCATTATTCTTTATAACAATCAACCCATCAGCATAACGCCCCCCAACCACGTGGTTTTGCGTGTGGAATACTGCGAGCCTGGGGCCAAGGGCAATACCGCCACCAATGTCACCAAGCCCTGCAAGATGGACAACGGCGCCGAGTTCCCCTGTCCGGCTTTTGTCGATATCGGCGACCTGGTGAAGATCGACACCCGCAACGGCGCGTACATCGAGCGCGTAAAAGAATAGTATGAACGACGATTTTCTTCCCACGGCCTCTTGGGAGAATCTACGGCTGAGGGCCGATTTGCTGCGACGGCTGCGCGATTTTTTTTTCGCAAGAGGATTTCTCGAAGTCGAAACGCCCATTCTCTCGGCCGACACCGTCGTTGATCGGCATTTGGACCCCTTTTATACCGAAATATCCCTCGCCCCGGACAAACCGCCAAAGCGTTTATGGTTGCAAACCTCGCCGGAATTTGCCATGAAACGCCTGCTTGCCGGCGGTGCAAAGGCGATTTATCAAATATCCCGGGTATTTCGGCAGGGCGAACAAGGTCCGTTGCACAATCCCGAGTTTACCATGGTCGAGTGGTATCGCGCGGGCGACGCTATGGCCGAAGGAATGAAGTTTACCAGCGATCTGGCCGAGATAATGCTCTGCCGCGGACCGGCCCGGCAAGTCAGTTTCCGTGAGGCTTTTGTCGAACATGCGGGAGTTGATCCGCTTTCGTCGGAAACGGCAATCCTGATAGCGGCCGCAAGGAAGCAAGGCATCGAGCCGCCGGCTAGTCTTTCGAGCGATGACCGCGACGGCTGGCTCGATCTCATCTTGGTCGAGCGCGTGCAGCCGCACCTGGGGCTTGACCGCCCTGTGCTGTTGTACGATTTCCCGGCCACTCAGGCGGCATTAAGCCGCATCCGCAAGGACCATCCTCCCGTGGCCGAGCGGTTCGAATTGTACGTCTCGGGCGTGGAATTGGCCAACGGCTACCACGAACTCTTGGATCCTGAAGAACTTTTGCGGCGAAACCGCGAAACCAACCGGCTCCGCGGCTTGGAAGGCAAATCCACCCTGCCCGAGCAAAGCCGGCTGTTGGCCGCCATGCGATCGGGCCTGCCGCCCGCGGTAGGCGTTGCCCTGGGCTTTGACCGCCTTGTAATGCTAGTTGCCGGGGCGAAAAGCATATCAGATGTAATTGCCTTTCCCTTTGATCGGGCATAATCGCATGTAACCGCCCAATTGCACAACACCCGGTTGTTGACATAAAATGTCTAGGATTATGATAATGAAAATCGATTAAGCGTCTACATTTGATCAATTTGCCATTTGCAATTGACAATTTGCAATGAAAATAAGTGCGCACAAAGCCCACACTATTCCCCATTACTTATCACCTATCCCCTAAAAAAATGCCCAACGCCTTTGATCCTTATCGAGAAGCCCTGGTAATCGAACACACCACGATCTGGCCCGACTCGCTGGAACATCGTCCAAGTGCCCAAGCCGAGCAAGAGCGGATCGAAACGCTTTTGCACTCCAATCCCGCCGAGGCCGCTGAGTTGGCATATATCCGACTTCACACCGGCTTCTGCCGCCAGATAACCGTTACCGCCGAGGATATGGAACGTTTGAAGTAACAACTCCCGGTGCAAGCGACCGGGCTAAAATTGAGGAAGTTTCATGTCTTCGACAATTAAAACCGTGCGTGTGAATCTTGCCGGGCGGAGTTATGACATCGTCATCGGGGCCGGGAATCTTGCCGGGCTGGGCACTTTTGTAAGCGAGCGAGCCAGGGCGACACATGCCGTGGTGATTACCGACGACAACGTGCAAAACCCACACGCCATAAGCGCCGCCGATAGTTTGGCGCAAGAAAAGATCAACGTGGATATGATTTCCATCGAACCCGGCGAGCCGAGCAAGTCCATCGATCTGGCCGCCGGCTTGTGGCAGGGGCTTTTGGAACTGGGGACCGACCGCGGCAGCGTCGTGGCGGCCGTGGGCGGCGGCGTGGTGGGCGACCTGGCCGGATTCGTTGCCGCCACTTACGCCCGGGGCTTGCGATTCTTCCAAGTAGCGACGACCGTTGTGGCCCAAGTCGATAGTTCGGTGGGCGGCAAGGTGGGCATAAACCTGCCCGAGGCCAAAAACATGGTGGGCAGTTTTTATCAGCCCGCCGGCGTGTTTATCGACGCCGCCACGCTGGAAACCCTGCCCATGAAAGAATACCGCTCGGGACTGGCCGAGGTGGTCAAATACGGCGTGATCCTGGACGCCGAGTTTTTCGAATATCTTGAAGCCCATTCAGCGGACATCAACGAAAGAAACCAAGACGTGTTGGTTGAGGTTATCGCCCGCTGCTGCCGGCTGAAGGCCGACGTGGTGGAAAAAGACGAGCGCGAGGAAACCGGCCAGCGTGCAGTGCTCAATTACGGCCACACCTTTGGCCATGCCTTCGAATCCCTGAGCGGATATGGCAACCTTCTGCACGGCGAGGCGGTTGCCGTCGGCATGTGCCGCGCCGCCCGGCTGGCTGAAATCATGGGCCGTGTCGATAAAACATTTGTCGAACGGCAGCGTAATTTATTGGAAACCCTGCAACTGCCGGTGGAAACGCCCCCGCTCGACCCGGACAAAATCTTAGAGGCGATGATGCACGACAAGAAAGTCCGGCACGGCAAACTGCGCTTTGTCCTACCCAGCCGTATGGGCAGCGTGGATTTGGTCAGCGATGTCAATCCCGATGATGTGCGCGCAGCGCTGAAAGAATAATATCAAATGGTGCCAGTTATGGAACAACCATTTCGTTTTTGTGAAATATTAGAAGCGGTTGATAGACTATCCCTAGACGAGCAACAAATCCTGTTGGACATAATATCCCATAGATTATTGACCTTTGCCTAGCTAATGAACCATAAGACGTGGCTATGCGTATAGTATTGCATGAGAAAGCACGGAAGCGCAGCCGAGTTGGAGACTCGCCGTCGGCTTGCCGGACAACTCCTGCT
>JBEKGL010000412.1:0-5919 GCA_050012815.1 Thermoguttaceae bacterium | reverse complement strand
CAATACCCAGGTCGGTAAAAGTCGCGTTGGAATTCATCCAGTCGTAATCTTCGAGGTTTCCGTGGACACCTTGTTCAATCGGCGTCAGCCACTCGAAGTGCGCGGCCCAGTTCGGCTTTTCCAATCCCACCCCGATCCCGTGCCACATCGAATTTAAGGAAAAATCGAGTTTGCTCAACGGCGTCCACCCGATAGGCGGTGGATCGGGAGTGCCGAACTGGTAAGAAGTATAACTGCTGCTGAGCGATCGCACCCGGTAGTCGAAGTGCCAGTCCTCGAATGCCTTGTGCATTATTGGCAGAAAGCAGCCCTGCTGGGCGGCCCCGGAATAATCTTCACACGGCTGCGAATACTGCAAGGGTTGAAGACTGGGGTAAAGGGCCGAGTTGGAATCGGGTTCGTCGGCCGGCAACGTTTTTCCGCTCAACAAAATGAAAATCGCCGCTGCCCAGACGCTCGTTACCAAACCGTGGCGCAGATTTTGGGCGGTGTCGTTATGCAACCCTGAAAATATGGCCAAAATCTATTCCCCCCAATGAAATACCAAGCGTCAGAAGCTTTTCGGAGGCCAATATGAAAGCTGATATCTGCCCAATTATCTTTACCGGCAAACTCCATGCAGTCTTCGTATTCCACTATTTTTTTAGACACTCTAACTGTAATTGTCGGTATAACCATAACGATTGAACTAGCAATTTCCGGCTATTGACTCCGCGGATACCGCTTTACCGCGACAATGCTTGTGTCAGACCGACAATGAAAGCAACACGATTGGCCGATTTGTTTAGGTAACCTGAGTTTTGGATAACGTGTGTTAATATTTGTGCCCCGGAGGGGCAATAAATAGTTTCGTTAAGCAAAACTCAGATTAGGTATTTAACAAACTTGGAATTTAATTGGTTTATTTCACATGCTTTTCTATTCCACCTAAAGCCCCCAGCATATCTTGACCTAAGGTAATCCATTTAGAATAATCCGCCGATTTGATAATTTTAGCAGAGTCCAGGGGCAATATGGGTTCGATTCATCGAGGTGTAGTGCAATGATTTCCAGCCGCCTTTTTCTGCCGACTGCGTCTATTCTTGTTATTTCACTAATAGGCGGTTGCCAATCGCCGTATAAGTCCGATCAAGGCGCACTTATGGGCGGCTTGTTGGGCGCGGGAACCGGCGCCGCAATCGGTTCCTCTTGCCACAACCCATTGGCCGGTGCCGCTATCGGCGCCGTTGGCGGCACGATCGCCGGTGCAGCCGTCGGCAGCGCACTGGACGAACAGGATGCCAGAAACCGTGCTATGATCGCTCAAAGACTTGGATATCAGGTTTCCGGCAATCCGGTGGCGATCCCCGACGTAATCAACATGACCAGGGCCGGCGTGGATGAAGAACTGATCGTCAACCATGTCCGCATACACGGCATGGCTGCTCCGCTACAAGCCCAAGACGTTATTACTCTTCAGCAGCAAGGCGTTAGCAAACGCGTGATCGCCGCCATGCAAGAGCCGCCGAGACAAACCCAGCAGCCCGTTATAGTGCAGCAAGCGGCCCCTCCGCCGGTGATATACGAGGAATATCCGCCATATTATTGGGATCGCCCGTATTATTATCACCATCCGCGTCCCGGCATGCATATCGTCGTCGGCCCATAATCTCGCCGCCCGATTCAGGTAATGATTGTCTATCCCAAACCAGGAGGCCGGACATTCTTGTCCGGCACGACCTAAATCAGGAGGCCGGACATTCTTGTCTGGCTTGTCCGCTGATTTGACCGTATGATAGCGGTTGATCTAAGGTTCCATCATGCACCGCGCCGCCATTGATAATCTCGAAGCCTTTTTACCCCGGTTCTCCCTGACGGAATTTCGCCACGGTCAAAAGGAAGTCATATCGACCGTGCTTGCCGGACAGGATTGCCTGTGCGTTATGCCCACCGGCGGGGGAAAGAGCCTTTGTTATCAATTGCCCGCCGTTGTTCTCGATGGTTTAACGCTCGTGGTTTCGCCGCTTATCGCCTTGATGAAAGATCAGGTCGACCAGCTCCACGCTTTGGGGCTGCCGGTTACTTTCATCAACAGCACCATTTCGCTTGCCGAGCAGAACAACAGGCTCTTGCGCATGGCGGCCGGCGAATATCGAATGGTCTACGTCGTGCCCGAACGTTTCCGCTCCGGCAAGTTTATCGATGCCGTGCGGGCGGTGGGGATCAAATTGCTAGCCGTCGACGAGGCCCATTGCATCAGTCAGTGGGGGCACGATTTCCGTCCCGACTACGCTCGGCTGGGCTATTTCCGGCGGATTCTCGGCAACCCGACCGCCATTGCCCTAACGGCCACCGCCACCGACAACGTTCGCCGCGACATCATCGAACAACTCGATCTGCACGAGCCGCGCACATTCATCACCGGTTTTGAAAGGCCCAACCTTTTTTACCAGGTCCTCGCGCCCCGGGGCGAACGCCAAAAGACCGAAATGCTTTTGCAGTTTCTCGGCGAAACGCCCGGCCCGGGCATTATCTATGCCTCGACCCGCAAACGCGCCGAGGAAGTCGCCGAACTGCTCGCGGCCCAAACCAAGCGCCGCGTAGCCGTGTATCACGCCGGCATGTTGCCCGACCAACGCCGCCTGGCCCAGGACGATTTCATGGACGGCCGCCGCGATATCGTGGTTGCCACAAATGCCTTCGGCATGGGCATCGATAAGGCCGACGTCCGCTCCGTGGTGCACTATAACATACCCGGCAGCCTGGAAGCCTACTATCAGGAAGCCGGGCGCGCGGGCCGCGACGGGCTTGGTTCGCGTTGCCTGATGCTCTATAGCGGCTCGGACATCTACATCCAAAGATTTTTTATCGACAGCGCCTATCCCGACCGCGAGTATGTGGCCCAGGTGTACGATTTTTTCCGCGGACTTAACGACGACCCAATCGAACTCACGCAACAGCAGGTCAAGGAAGCCCTCGGCTTATCCTTAGGTGCCGAGGGCGTGGGAAATTGCGAACAACTTTTGGAAGGGGCCGGCGTCTTGGAACGTCTTATGTCTTCGCAAAATCTGGCATCCGTACGCATCGACAGCGACCTGCCCACGCTGGTCGATCTGCTGCCCAAGCAGGCCAAAGTTCAGCGCAAAGTGCTCCGCACGGTCGAGCGCCTGGTTGGCCCGCGCCGGCAGGAATTGATCCTCTTTTCACCCAATCGCCTGACGGTCGATGATGAAATAGATCAACCATCCCTAATGCACGCCTTGCACGAACTCAATCGCCTGGAGGCGTTCACGTTCATTCCGCCCTTTCGCGGCCGGGCGATTCGTATGGTCCGCCGCGACCTGCCATTCGATAAACTCGACATCGACTTCACCGCCCTGGAACTCCGCAAATCGTCGGAATTGGAAAAACTCAACCGGATAGTGGCTTTTGCCCTAGGCGGATCATGCCGTCAGCAGGAAATCCTCCGCTATTTTGGCGAGAAAAATCCCAATCGCTGCGGGCATTGCGACAACTGCGAAAAATGGGGAAAAGGGAACAAACCACAAATTGGCCCCATCTCCCTTGCCACCGACTTTTCCACCGACAATATCGAACAAATTCCCAGCGGCAAGTCGCTCGAAGCCGTACGCATGGTGCTAAGCGGCGTGGCCCGCACCCAGGCCCGCTTTGCCTGCGGAAAAAATGTCATCGCGCAGATGCTTTGCGGATCGGCCGGCGCCAAAATTAAAAAACTCGGGCTGGATCGACTGAGCACATTTGGACTATTAAAACATTTAACCCAGCCGGAGGTCGTCATGCTGATCGACGCCCTGATATCATTAGGCTGTCTGCAACAAGAGGAGGTTGAAAAATTCCGGCCCGTGGTAAAACGGACCGACTTTGGCAGTAACGTAATGAAAGCCAAAACCCAGCTTCAAAATCCGTTGCCGATTCCGGCAGATCTATTTCATAAAATCCACGGCAACGCGATAATCATTTCCGAATCGCCCCCGCCTGTAAAAAACTTCGTCCCGGCGATATCGCACAAAAACGACGCTGAACTGCTGGATGCTTTGAAACGCTGGCGTTTGGAAATCGCCGACGAGGCCGGCATTCCCGTATTTTATATCCTTGCTAATAATACCTTTATTGAGTTAGTAAGCCGGCGCCCGCAAACTACAACTGAATTGCTCGCAATTAACGGCATCGGCCCAGCCAAACTAAAACAATTCGGTCAATCCTTGCTCGAAATAATTGCCGAATACGCCGTTTAGGATAACACGTATATCCTAGATTATTTACATTTGCTAAATAAGCACTTGCGGTTTCGCGTGCTAACTAACCGCTTGTGGTTTCGCGATCTACCCAATAGAGGGGAAGGCATCGCTATTTCCACATAACTCGATACAATTCATAGGGTAGATTTTAAAAACGCAACGCTCCTTCCCAATTATTAAAACCGACCCGGCAACGGTCGGCTTTGGAACAATTAGTCAATGGACGATCGAAAAGACAAAAATCAATTGCCGCCGCCTCCCGGCAAACCGATGCCAAAGCCGGTCCGCGGCAATTCGGCTATTTGGCTGTTTCTAATTTTAGCGGCCGTGATCGCTCTGGTGTACTATAACTCCGACCGCACAAAACGCTCCGAAATCACTTACGGCGATTTCCGCATTCAACTGGACAAAAAAAATATCACCAAGGTAAAGGTCCAAGGCTCGACGGCTTATGGCGAATTTAAAACTCCGCCCGCCAAGTTGGAACCGAAATTCGTCGCCATCCTGCCGCCTTACGCCTCCATCGACGAAAACCTGGACCGCCAACTCCGCGAACAACTCGGGACAAACTATGAAGTTGCCGAACCCAGCGACAGCACCTTTACCGTGCTCTCGGTTTATCTGCTGGTCTCGATCGCGATGATTGCCGGATTGTGGTTCATGTTCCGCAAGGCCAGGGACTCGATCTTCACCGGCGGACTAATGGGCGGGTTTAGTAAAAGCGGCGCGCGGCGCTACGATGCCAGCGATAAATCGGTCACCTTCAACGACGTCGCCGGACTGGAAGGCGTCAAGCACGAACTGGAAGAGGTCGTGGAATTCCTGAAAAATCCGCAAAAATTCCAGCGACTAGGGGCCCGCGTGCCTAAAGGCATTTTGCTCATGGGTCCGCCCGGCGCCGGAAAAACGCTGCTTGCCCGGGCAGTGGCCGGCGAGGCCGAAGTGCCTTTTTTCTCCATCAACGGATCCGAATTCATCCAGATGTTCGTGGGCGTGGGCGCGGGCCGGGTCCGCGATTTGTTCAACACCGCCAAGGAAAACGCACCTGCCATCCTGTTCATCGATGAAATCGACGCCGTCGGACGCCATCGCGGGGCGGGCGTGGGCGGCGGTCACGACGAACGCGAGCAAACCCTAAATCAAATTCTCAGCGAAATGGACGGGTTCACCCAAACCGAATCGGTGATCGTCATGGCCGCGTCCAACCGTCCCGACGTACTCGATCCGGCCCTCTTGCGCCCGGGCCGCTTCGACCGCCACATTACCGTCGATCGCCCCAATCTCAAGGGCCGGCAGGCCATCTTCAAAGTCCATTCCCGCGACGTGCCCCTGGCCCCGGACGTCGACTTGGAGCGATTGGCCGCAGGAACCGTCGGACTGACCGGGGCCGACATCCAGAACCTGGTAAACGAGGCCGCGCTCTGGGCCAGCCGAAACGACAAGAAAAACGTCGATATGGCCGACTTCGAATACGCCCGCGACAAAGTCCTCATGGGCGCAAAACGCGAAGAGGTCCTATCCGGCAAGGAAAAATCGATGACCGCATATCACGAGTCGGGCCATACACTGTTGGCCTGGCTCATGCCCTCCGGCGACCGCGTGCACAAGGTCTCGATCATCCCCCGCGGCCGGTCACTGGGCGCAACCCAACTCCTGCCCGAGGAAGATCGGCTGAACATCA
>JBEKGL010000411.1:0-4172 GCA_050012815.1 Thermoguttaceae bacterium | reverse complement strand
AATGTCCCATGGCGATAATCGGCGCGAATTTGATCTCCGCATAGCCCGACTCCTCGGCCAAATCCTTGAACATTTTTTGCAGGGCTTCTCCGGCGCCTTCGCGCATATCGGCGGTTAGGGCCTTTGGGCTGCCGCCCGGCCCCTTGGCGCCCGGTCCGAGCCAGACGATGCCCAGCCCTTCATCCTCGGCGGCCCGGCGGATTATCGGGTCCTCCAGCCAATTGCGTTCCAATAGATTCGCGAGCGATATAATAATGCCCCGCACGCGCATGCACCGCGGGGGAATCCAGAGGTACGCCCTGCGCGATCCAACCGGCACGGAATACTGATATACCGCGTCCGAGCCTTTCGCAGCCGTGAGGGCTAAAAGCAGGGCAATTACTAAGCCGTTGAAAAGCAAGCGAAAGTTTTTATTGGCTATCATGCTTAAGTTTTCGTTTTTTATAGGCTCCTATCGCCTTGATAATCAAACCGGCGCCGGCAATCATGCAGCCGCAGAAGGTGATGCACAACCGCGCTTGCATGGGATTCGGTATCAGTATGAGCAACAAGACGAAAGCTCCGTAGATAAGACACAAGTTGCCCAACACGGCGTATTGGCGGACGTCGTTGTCGAAATCGTCCGATTCCACGGCCTTGTCGATAGGCGTGTTCATTTCCTCGAAGAAAGCGTCCACCTGCTTGACGTATTCCTGTTTATCTTTTCGATAGAATAGCATCGTGCCGAAGTACCAGATGGTGCAAATAGCAAACAGCCCGCCCGTGGTGACCGCCAGTATCATATCTGGTATTTCTTGTCCGGCAAAAGGCTTATCGGGCGAAAACACGCGGTTGAACATGGCCGCGGCATTTGCCGGTTCCCAGAATAGAATCAACATGGTAATCGAAGGGATTATGCCGACCAACATGGTGCTCCACGCGGCCCAGGACGGCGTTTTTTTGAAGAATATGCCGTAAAACAAGGGGATTGTCATGGGAATGCCGATCGAGGCGGCCGTCCGCAATACCAAATCGAACAGATCGGGAGACGTTTTGCTAAAATACCATGCAAGCAACACCCAAACAACTCCGTTGAGTAAGATCACGACTCGCCCGACGGATATCTGCTTCGACTCGGATGCCTCCTTGTTCACAACTCTTATATAGAAGTTTCGCACGAACACGCCCGAAGCCACGTTCAGATAGCTGCATAATGTCGTGAGCGTGCCGGCAAAGATCGCACAGACTAACAATCCTAAAAGTCCCTTCGGCAAGAGTGTCAAGGCCATGGCGACATAGGCGGCTTCGTTGGGTTTTTTGACGCCCGGAAATTCCGCAGCCAAATCGGGATGAATAATCGTCGCAGCCAGGGCCGGTATCATCCAAAACCACGGTAGAATCATGAATCCGAAAAGCGAGACAAGCGACGCCTTTTGTGCGTCTCGGCCATTCTTGACGAAAATATACTTCGCCCCGCCGGTGGTCGACATGCTGTTGTTCTGCACTAATTGCCCAAGCATCAAAGTGCCGGCAAACAATATAATAACCGAAGGCCGGTCGAAAATCGTCCAATCGAAATGCTTTGCGGGTAGTTTTTCGATCAGTTGAGAAAGTCCGCCGATGTCAGGATGATGAATCGTCAAAAAGGCCATTACCAGCGTGATCGAAAGCACGATGAGCATTTGGATAATGTCGCCGGCGATAGCCGCCCAAGAACCACCGAAGAAAGTCATTAACATCACCACGCTGCCGAGCGTTAGAATGAGTTTCCATATCTCGATGCCGAATACCCCGTTCATAAATTTGGATATCGCGTATAGGTATATTCCGCCGAAAATTATTGTGGAGATGATTGGCAGCCATGTGAACACCTGCTCGTTTAAGTTACCATAGCGTTTGCGTATCGCTTCAGTCTCGGTAACGACTCGCATATGCCTGAATCTCGCGGCGGTACAGAAATAAGTAAATATGAGGGCTATGATGTTACAAAGATAAAGCAGCAGATAAAACGTGCCTGTTTCGTAGGCTTTTGCCGCCCCGCCCGTAAACGACCAGGCGGTGAAGGTGGTCATGAAGGTTGAGGCTCCGGCCACCCACCACAACAATCCGCCGCCGCAGCGATAAAAATCGCTGGCCGTTTTGCTGAAACTCTTGAACACCGGCCCCATGAGGAACATGAAGCAGAGGTAGAAGACAATTACGGCGTAATCGTAACCCGTCATGCCTATCATGTCTTTCATGAACTTGGCCCTTGATTGCTTATCAGTGTTTGGTAATCAGTTTTCAGTAATCTGTTTTCATCGCGAAACCGCAAGCGGTTTTAAATTTCGTTTTATACCGCAAAAACGCAAGCGGTTTTACTACTCATTCATCCTTCATCCTTTAAAACACAACCTGCGTGATCTCGTTGTCGCCTGCCTCGGTAATGCCGCCCTTGATCTTGAACGTCGAGCGGTCCTTGGACTTTACCGGTTTTTCGTAGTGTTTGAGCATCCACTTGCCCTGGGATTGTAATTTTCCGAAGGCCAGTTTCGCGGCGGCCCGGAGGCTTTCGGGCGTTACCGAATAGTTGCAGATCACGGTTCCGGCTTCGGCCAGTGCGCCAAGTTCGTAAGGACAATTCGTAACCACCACCACCTTCTTGCCCAGGGCGATGAGTTTCTTTATCAACTCGGTGTTGTTGGCCGGGCAAAGGCGCCAATAGTAGTTGGTCGCCACGATCACGTCGGCCTCGTCGACGTGTTGCATGACGAAATCCTCGTCCTCCTTCGACGCTTTGAACTTAGTGTCCAGGGAGATGATGTTCATGGATTGTTCGTACATCGCCGCGTTAAAAGATTTGTTGTTGCAATGAACGTCGAACCCGCAGTAGCCGTCCAGGACCTGTTGCTCGATCACCATGACGGTCTGCTTTTTCTTCAATGGCAGCAGTTGCTCTTCATCGCGCAAAAGCGTGACGCATTTTTCCGCGGCATTTCGGGCGATGGCGATATTGCCCTTGTCGCGTATGGGCTTTCCGGCTTGGGAGGCCTTGACCTGGCCGTTTCTGGCGAACAGGCCCAGATTGTATTTCATCCTCAAGATTCTTTTGACCGAGGCGTTCAATTGCTCTTCCGGCATCTCCCCCTTCTCCACCATGCGCTTCAGCTCGCAGAAACCCTGGTCGCGGAATTCGTCCTCGGTCTTGTTCAGCACCAGGTCGCAGCCGGCCTTTATCGCCAACGCGCAGGACATGCCCACGCCGTATTTCTCCATCAGCGCGCCCATGGTGATGGCATCGGTTGTAATGACCCCTTCGAAGCCGAGTTCCCCGCGCAAAAAATCGGTCACGATTTGTTTGGAAACAGTGGAAATCTCCATGCTCGGATCGACGGCCGGCACCGTGGTATGCGCCAACATGATGCTCGGCAGGCCGGCGGCGATGAGCACCTTGTAGGGGTGCAACTCGATCGCGTCCAGCCGTTTTCGATCTCCTCCCACGTTGGGCACGGCGTAATGGGCGTCGATGTCGGAGTCGCCCCGGCCGGGAAAATGCTTCGCGGTCGGAGCCAGTCCGCCATCCATGAAGCCCTTGATGGACGCCAAGGCGTACTGGGCGATGATCGCCGGGTCGTCTCCATAGGCCCTGATGTTGATTTCGGGGTTCTGCGGATTCATATTTACGTCGAGCACCGGGGAGTGGATGTTCGTCATGCCGATGGCACTTAATTGTTTCGCCACGGTCTTGCACGCCTGATAAGCGATGTCCGGATCGCCGGTTGAAGTCAATCCCATGGCCGACGGAAACAGATTGATGCCGGCATAACTGAAATCGCGGCTGACATCGCCTTCCTGATCGATGGAAATATGCAGCGGCACGCCGGGATTGCGCGAGCAGGCGATTTTCTGCAGCTTGTTCAGCCGCTCGGCGTATTGCTCCGGGGAAACGTAGACCCCGGAGCCGGGAATGAACAGGTTTTGTTTGATTTTCTTGTAACCCGGCGGATATTCAAAATCGTAACTTAGGCTTTGATGATAATGCTTGCCCCGTCTTGAGTTTTGTCCGAAGGGCGTGACCCTTAAACCGCCGACGTGAAGTTTTTCGATGGCCTCGACCACATAAGGAGTGATCATCGAACCTCCCCAGTGGATGGTGAAACACTGCCCCACCTTTTGTTCAAGGCTCATCTTGGACAAAATACCCTCGATAAAGA
>JBEKGL010000410.1:0-4185 GCA_050012815.1 Thermoguttaceae bacterium | reverse complement strand
GATGCGGCTTCAGCGCCGGCCCGGCGAGGCCTTGTTGGAATCGATCAATACGAACTTCGCCGACATCCTTCTGGAAGGCCGATTCCAAGTCGGCCCGGCCCTGGCAGAGGAACAAGACGACCCCGACCTGGCCGATCTTCCGCGGTTGATCTTCCAATTCAACCGCCGCAATTACGGGCGGCTGCGGCAGTTGATCGATAGCATTAATAGCGATCCGGGGTTGTAAGTTTTCAGTTATCAGTTCTCAGTTTTTTCTATATAAGCTTTCGGCTGTCAGCCATCGGCTTTCAACCTTTCGAGGTCGTCCCCCCAGTTCCCGGATGGCTAACCGTTTTTTTCATCCTGCTGCCATATATACACCGCCGATTGCAGGGTGTGAAAATCCTGGCAAAATCCCGTCAGTTTTTCTATTGTCCCCCACCTCGACAGGACATAATTATAGTGTTACAATATGAGAAATAGTATTATCATAATTCCCCGGCCCTCATTCCCCTAATAAAAGATGCACATATACGAAGGCATTTTGTCGTGTTCGACCCACGGGCAAGAGCTGCTAGCCGCCGGCGCATTGGTTGCGGCCGCGGGCACGGCCATGGGCTTGCGCAAGCTCGATCCGCAGCGCCTACCCCAGGCCGGTTTGTTTAGTGCGGCGTTTTTCCTGGTCTCCTTGATTCAAGTGCCGCTTGGCCCCAGTTCGGTGCATTTAGTATTAAGCGGTCTTTTGGGATTGGTTTTAGGCTGGACGGCATTTCCCGCCATTTTGATAGCCTTAACTTTACAAGCGGTGTTTTTCTCCATCGGCGGGCCCACGACCCTGGGTCTAAACACGGTCATCATGGGCGCGCCAGCAGTGGTTTGCCATTTCCTATTCCGCCGCGCGGCGGCAGTCGATAGCGAGTGGTTGGTATTCGGCGTGGGTTTTGCCGCCGGTGCGACCGCCATGATTCTAGGCGCGCTGATTACCACCGGGGTCTTGATTCTTGCCGGCAAGGAATTCTCCGCGCTAGTGCCTTTGATTCTCGCCGTTCACCTGCCCTCGGCTGCGGTCGAGGGTCTGGTAACCGGCAGCGTCGTGGTATTTATTCGAAAAGTCCGCCCCGAACTGCTCAATGCCCCTCGTCTTGTCTGCGAATATGAACCCGGGGATTAGAGATTTGAGATTTGAAATTTGAGATTGGGGTATTAAAAACCGAGAACTGAAAACTGATAACTGAACACTTTTATTATGAAACCGCTTTTAATTTCGCATCGTCCACTGCCCACTTCCCACTATCTACTGCCCACAGTCGAAGGTCCACTTTCGTCCGCAATTTGCAATTTACAATTTGCACTTTACAATTTGCAATATTTCTGTCGATATTTTTCGCTACTTCGTCCGTATTCGCTCATAGCATAGAAGTTTTTGCCACGGTCGAGGGCAAGAGTATCCAAGGCAAGGCTAGTTTCCACGACGGCACGCCGGTCAGAAACGCCGAGGTGAAGGCCTTTGATCCCACGGGCGAAGAAATCGTCCGGACCAAGACCGACGACCAAGGAAAGTTCAAACTGGATGTCCGCTTTCGCTGCGACCATCGCCTGCTGGTCGATACCAACGACGGCCACGGGGCCGAATACACGATTTCGGCCAAAGCCCTGCCGGCCGATTTGCCGCCGCGAGGTCCTTCCATTGTTTCTCCGGATACGGCGGCTCGCACGCATACCGAAAGCGACCGGGAACATACGCACGATTCGGCCCTTTTAGCGGAAATTCATGCCGACGTCGACGCCCTGCAAGAGCAACTCAACGAATACGAGCATCGCCTTCGCTTCCGCGACATACTTGGCGGCATCGGTTTCATCGTCGGGCTTGCCGGCGCGGCTTATGGATATTACTATCGGGGCCTGATGCGGAAAGATCGGCAATCGCGGGAATAATCGAGGTTGTCGGGGATTTTCATATTATGTTTTCCATACTCCAACCTGCCGGAGTTGTGAATCGCTTGGGATACGTCAGACGGATCGATCCGCGCGCGCGTATTGTGGCAGCGGTTTTGTTTTCGATAATCACGGCCGAGGTCCGTGGTTTTGCCTCCTTGGGCATCGCCTTGGCGGCTTCATTGCTGGCCGGAGCGTTTTCGGGATTCTCGGCAACGACCCTAATCAAGCGGCTCATTCCGCTTAATGCCTTGATGTTTTTGCTGGCGATTCTGTTGCCGCTTTCCATGCCCGGCAAACCTATTGCGATGATCGGCCCTTTTTGTTTTTCGCAAGAAGGGTTGCTCCTGGCCGCCAAAATCGCACTTAAAGGGAATGCCATAATGCTGGCGATGCTGATTCTTATCGGCACGATGGAGGTCAATACGCTGGGTCACGCATTGAGCCATCTCCGCGTACCCCAGGTTTTATCGCATTTATTTTTGTTCACCGTGCGGTATCTGGACGTACTTTATTGCGAATACCTGCGATTGTGGTGGGCGATGAAGGTCCGCGGTTTCCATCCGCGCATGGATCGGCACACATACCGCAGTTTTGGAAACCTGCTTGGTATGTTGCTGGTGCGCGGATACGACCGCTCGGAGCGGATCCTGGCCACCATGAAGTGCCGGGGTTTTCAGGGCCGATTTTACCTGCTCGATCATTTCAGTTTTCAATTTCGCGATCTGATTTTTAGTATTCTTTCGGTTCTGGTTCTTGTGGCCGTGATCGGCGCGGAGTATTTATGACCGACCCTTTGATAAATATCCGCGACGTGGACTTTTCTTATTCGCCGGATCGGCCGGTGCTATGCGGTTGCAGTTTTCGCCTGGATCCCGGCCAACGCATTGCCTTGACCGGGGCCAACGGCAGCGGCAAGACCACGCTATTGCACTTGATCGTCGGTCTGGTGGGGCCTGATGCGGGGAGCGTTGAAGTTTTCGGGAAGGCGAGGCGCGAGGAGGCGGATTTTCACGAAGTCCGCCGCCGCATCGGACTGCTGTTTCAGGATTCCGACGACCAGCTTTTTTGCCCCACCGTGGCCGAAGACGTGGCCTTCGGACCGCTGAATCTCGGGCTAAAGCGCGAACAAGTGCGGCAAATCGTTTCCCAAACCCTGGCCGACCTCGGGCTGGCCGGATACGAAAATCGCATCACCTATCAACTTTCCAGCGGTGAAAAACGCCTTGTAGCCCTGGCCACAGTGCTGGCCATGCAACCCGAGATACTTTTACTCGACGAACCAACCAACTCCCTGGACGAACAATCCGCCCAACGCCTACTGGAAACCCTTGACAGCCTGACGCAGGCCATGATTCTTGTCTCGCATGACAGGGAGTTTCGGGAAAAACTCACCGATCAGGTATTTTTGCTTAATCAAGGGCATTTGGAAGAGGTTGCTAATCACTAAGTGCGGCCTATCCCCAGATGTTCCCGGATTATTTGCCTTAAAACAAGCCATCAAATGCACAATAAATAAGCAGGAAAGAACTCCCATGCCAAATCGTGGAAAAATAGATTATTGGCGATAAGATCATTTTCTTAAACAGGTTACGCTATTATTGTCACGGAAATTAATACCGCAGCGGCATCCCCTTTGCAAAGGATCGAGGCATAAAATTGCCGTATGCCTGAGAGCGGCCCAATATAGGGTGCCGTTGCGGCTTTAACCGTACCCAGTCAACACCATTTAAAGGTTTGTTTTTCTATGAAAGAAGAAAAAATACTGACTCCGAAAGAAGTATTAGCGTTGTGCCGAGAAAAGAACGTCAAATCGGTGGATTTGCGTTTCATGGACTTCCCGGGTCTGTGGCAGCATTTCACTATACCCGTCGACAAACTCGACGAAGACGTATTTGAAGACGGCCTGGGATTCGACGGATCGAGTATCCGCGGCTGGCAGGCGATCAACGAAAGCGACATGCTCGTGGTACCCCAGCCCGAGACCGCTTCGATCGATCCATTCTGCGTGATCCCCACGCTGGCGATGATCTGCAACATCCAGGATCCCATCACCCGCGAGGATTACTCCCGTGATCCGCGCAACGTCGCCCGCAAATCGGTGAATTATTTAAAGAGCACCGGCATCGGCGACACCTGTTACATGGGCCCGGAATGCGAGTTTTTCATTTTCGACGATGTCCGCTACGAACAAAACACCCAAAGCGGCTATTACTTTATCGACAGCATCGAAGGCCAGTGGAACCGCGGCCGCGAGGAAAAGCCGAACCT
>JBEKGL010000409.1:0-4219 GCA_050012815.1 Thermoguttaceae bacterium | reverse complement strand
GATGTTGCGCGCGAACCATGGATTCTTAGGGGCAATCAGCCAATTAGCAAAAACCTCGCGCGGATCCTGACCCGGTGGCAGCCGAGTCGTTGTCCCGTCGGGAAAAACCGCCTCGACCGGCGCGTCGGCGGCCGATTGCGCGGAATCCTTGCCCGGACCGAATATAACAATCTCTTCTTTCCACTGCTCGGTGGCCTTGTACTGAATCCGCGAAAAAAACAGGCCCATTTCCGCCCAGCGCTCATTTGGCCAACTCTCCGCCCGCACGCCCATGAAGCTCAGTGCCACGGCCTGCGCAATGGCCGTCGGTTCCCGGCCTTGGATGGCGCGGTAAAAGTTCACTTGCGGTACGTTGAAGTTGCTGCCGTTGGCCGTGAGCATCTCCCGCACGAAACGATCGTACGACATGTTATCCTTGATGCAAGTCCGGATCCAGCGATGATAGGATTGCACCGCATTGGGCCATAAATTGATGGGATACTCCGACTTGACCCGAAGCAGATCGCTCCATTTCATGGCCCAGTAATCGGCAAACTCCTTTCGCTCCAGCAGACGATCAATCAGGATTTTGCGTTTTTTCGGGTTCTGATTCGAGAGAAATTCTTTTGTCTCTTGTGCAGTGGGGAGCGTTCCGATCACGTCCAGATATACGCGGCGGACAAACACCGCATCCGAGCAGATGGGGGCCGGCGGAATACCCAAGTGCTTCAGCTTGCTGAAAACCAGTTCGTCGATTTTGCCTTGGGGAGCTGAATTAATGGGGCTTTCGAAAGGGAACACCGGCGCCCTTTTCGCCCCTTTATCGGCTACGGCCGCCGTTAGGACAACCGCAAAAACCAAAAACGATTTCATTTTTTCAGTCTAGCCGGATCAGCGTATTTCATCACAGGAGCCCGTTAAATAAGTATATCCCGCCAAAGAATTTAAGGCCAGAAGCAATAACATCTCTCCATAGCCTGACACACCCCTGGACAAGACCTGGCTACTCCAGAGCCGTAAAAACGAAAATGGCTCGCAAGTTCTTTATTATCAAGCACTTGCGAGCCTGCGTTTTATCTTAACGGAGAGGGCGGGAACCGAACACCCCTCGAAACACAGGATATATCGAGGTTTTTGAAAAAAGCAGTGCATTTTCCGGCAGACAACGCCTTGCGACGCCGCCCTTGCGCTTCGATATCCCTTCACTTCCATCAGGCTGGATAGCGGACTTGCACCTCCAAGCTGTCAAACATGCTCGGCATACAATAAGTTGGGGCGGCAGTGTTCGCACTGCCGCCCCAAGGGTTGTAGCTAGGGAATGTTTGTACTGCAATTTAGAAAGTATATTGCAGGTATGCCGTGATGTCGGTCTGTTCGGACTTGACCAACACACCTTCGCTCCAAGTATCAGTGGTCCTTACACCGATTATTTGGTGCATCGTACCGGTAGTGCGAATACGCATGTAATCGGCCTGTAAGCCCAGTTTTAAGTGGCAATTAATAGGGACATCGCCGCGGAGGGCTAAATGCACCGTATCTCCGCCCGTGCTTTGCATCGAGTACAAGTCGGTCTCACGGCGCAAATGGTGATCGACCATGTAAGCACCGGTTCCGCCCCAATCAAATTGGAATACCAAGTTGATCGGCGGGCGGCATTCCCGCTCAATACATCTACGAAGCTGAAAACCGATGTAACCTGTGTAGTATTGTTGGTTGATTGTAAGAGCATCGCCCGACCAAGTGTCGCCCGGATTTGGAAGATTTGGTATCGTTCCATCGTTGACAAGTTGAATGCCGTCATAGGCCGTCATGTCGAAGCGTTGGAACCGGAAACCGGCCAAAGGCCAAACTTCAATCGGCATGCCCAGAAAGCATTCCGAATATTTATAGTCCGCTTCAAGATTGATCTGCTGTCCTTCATTCCACCGCGTCGCCGAATGCGACAGGCTGGCGAATGCCCGGTCAGGGCCGGACCAGTCGTAGTCATACATTCCTCCGTCGATGTGTTGCACCATGGGCATCAACCATTCGAGGTGAATGTCCCACTCGCATCTCTCTACTCCAACCCGCAGACCTGTCCACGTCGAGTTCAAGGAATAGTCGAGCTTACTTACTGGAGAATATGCGGCAGGATATAACGATGAAGGCCCGGGAAAGCCGTACTGGAAGGACGTGTAGCCGATCTTTTCCTGGATTAGGTAGTCGACGTACCAGGTCCGGCAAGACTCCAGCGCCGAGCAAACGCAGCCGTCACAGGCGTTGTCGCAACATCCTTTATCCGAGCAAATCGATTCCTCTGGGCAGCACAGCGATTTTGCCGGCGCCGCGGCCTTTTGATCGCCGGCCGCATCGGTTTTTTCGCTGGATACCCAGTAAAAGTCTCCGGCCAGAGCAATCCCTGTCTGGCACACTACAATGACTGCTAACAACAGCAGTGCATGTCGCACGAACGTCTTCATGACTTGTTCTCCTGATCTGAAAGAGAGGAATAAACGCGCTAGGCTCTTTATAGTGATTCGGCGGAAAGAACAGGCAATATGACAATCTCGTCACTGAGTAAAACCTCTTATCCATTTTGCCATTTTGCCGCGACCGTCAGATTTTGTGCCTTGCTCAATGTCGAATTCGCGCGATCCGAATGTAAACGGGGCGATTGATTCTAGAAAAGGAATGACGTGCCGTATATAATCCCCAATTTACCAAATACCACACATTTTTGTTCGAACCATATAACCTGTACATAGGTACATAACATTAGATATCTAAGGATCAATAAGCACAATTGCGAGCAACCAGCCCTTAATCCTAAAACTTGTAATATGCGTTAAATCGAATTCCGCCGCGAGAAATGGCGATCGATCAACTAATCACGATTACGACGAACTATTCGAGGCGGTAAACCGCGTCGCTCCGCGGGTCGTCTATTGCACGCACGGCCTCGAAGATTTCGTCCAGCGTCTGCTGGAAGCCGGTCACAACGCCCATCCGCTCGGGCATTCCAGCCAAAAACGCCTGTTTAAATTTTTTCGTTCACCTATAAACACCGAGGGGCGGCAGTATTCACACTGCCGCCCCAAGGATCGTATGGTAAGGGAATATTTATGCTGTAAATTTAGAAAGTATATTGCAGGTACGCCGTGATGTCGGTCTGCTCGGACTTGACCAACACGCCGTGGTTACCAGTATAAGTGGTAACTCCATCTTCTTGTTGACGTATCGTACCGGTAGTGCGAATACGAAGGTAATCAGCCTGCAAGCCCAGCTTTAAGTGACAATTAAGAGGGATATCTCCGCTGAGGCCTAAGTGCAGCGTATCTCCGCCCGTGCTTTCCATCGTGTACATGTCGGTCTCACGGATCAAATGGTGATCGACCATGTAGCCGGCGGTTCCGCCCCAATCAAATTGAAATGCCAAATTGACCGGCGGGCGGCATTCCCGCTCGATCGTTCTGCGTAGCTGAAAACCGATATAACCGATGTAGTATTGTTGGTTCAACGTAAGAGCGTCGCCCTGAAAATTGAACGGGCCGGTGGGCGGGATGATTTGCTCGCCGCCGTAGGCCGTCATATCGAAACGCTGGAACCGGAAACCGGCCAAGGGCCAAACTTCAATCGGCATGCCCAGAAAGCATTCCGAATATTTATAGTCCGCTTCCAGTTCGATTTTCTGTCCGTCATTCCATCGTGTTGCAGAATGCGATAGGCTATCGAGACGGGTGGGGTCGTTGTATGGAGAGTGAATATTCCAGTCGTAGTCTTTTATGCCTCCGTCTATGTGCTGCACCATGGGAATCAGCCACTCGAGGTGAACATCCCAATTGCATCTTTGCACTCCAAACCGCACACCGGTCCAAGTGGAGTTCAAGGAGTAGTCGAGTTTACTCAACGGATCAAACGCGGGGTAACCATGCCACGGCCCGCCTGTACCGAACTGGTAGGAAGTGTAGCCTAACATCTGCTGGATTCGGTAGTCGACGTACCAAGTCCGGCAAGACTCCACTGCCGAGCAAACGCAGCCGTCACATGCGTTGTCGCAACAGCCTTTATCCGAGCAAATCGATTCCTCTGGGCAGCACTGCGATTTTGCCGGCGCCGCGGCCTTTTGATCGCCGGCCGCACTTGCTGCATCGGTTTTTTCGCTGGATACCCAGTAAAAGTCTCCGGCCAGAGCAATCCCTGTCTGGCACGCTACAATGACTGCCAACAACAGCAGTGCATATCGCACGAACGTCTTCATGAC
>JBEKGL010000408.1:0-4223 GCA_050012815.1 Thermoguttaceae bacterium | reverse complement strand
CGAATCATTTCCCGCTCCTTGATGAAATCGGCCGGTGACTAGTTCCATTGTGTACAGACGCTTCCATTTACTTTCATTAAATGTAATCCTAATGCGAAGTGCCAAGGTCTGGCAAGATGACCAGGGAAATTTTCTTTGGAGTTGGGGAATCCCGGTTTTCTTAATAAGCAGGTGAAAAGCGATTCCCGTCGTTAAAGGAGGTATAAAAAAAAGTTCGCGATAATTTTGCTCGTTTTGGCACGCATTTTAATACTACTGTAATTGGTGATTTTGCGAGATCGTTTATCAGCCCATCTGGCAATCTGGGGGAGATTAGGCTAAAATACAAGTTAATATCGTAAAAGCCGGACGATGTGCGAATTTCTCCGGCGGATTTTTTCCGTGCGGAAACTAGGGGGAAACGAACAGAATTATTTTCATGTAGGACTGGTTTTATAGTCGTCTTGCAAGGGGAGAACATACGTGCCAAGGGTCCAGACGATCCACGATTATCACGGTCGGGCACATGGCCCGGGCAAAGTCGTACATACTGCGCATGCCCCCCCAAATGCCCCGTCCGGAGGGGCATTAAACTCCAGTGTTTTGGTTCTCAATCGCCTTTATATGGCAGTGCATGTTGTAAATGTTCGCCGTGCTTTCTGCCTGCTGTACCGCGAGATGGCCGAAATAATTAATTTGGAGGACGGCCAGTTTGCCAATTATTCCTTCCAAACCTGGCAGGAAGTCAGCGAAATGCGCGCCGATTATAAACAACCCCACGAAGATTGGATTCGCGCGGTCGGCTTTGAGATTCAGGTGCCGCGGGTGATCCGACTGCTGAGGTTCGATCGCCTGCCAAAGCAACATTTGCATCTTAATCGGCGTAACGTACTGGCGCGGGATGAACACACGTGTCAATACTGCGGCAGGCACTATCCCACACATCAATTGAGCTTGGATCACGTCATACCTCGCAGCCGCGGGGGTGAAACCACGTGGGAGAACGTGGTTTGTGCCTGTTTAAGCTGCAATATCCAGAAAGGCGGGCGGACCCCGCACGAAGCCCGCATGAAATTGGTTCGCCACCCCGCTCGCCCCAAGCGCAATCCGTTGCTTGCAATGAAACTCAATAATCCCAAGTACGAAATCTGGCGTACCTGGTTGGATGGAGTGTATTGGGAAATAGGTGCTAGAGATTGAAGGAAGGATGAAGGATGAAAACAAAAGGCTGTAGGCCGGAGGAATGAAAACTGATTACTGAAAACTGATAAGTTTTTTACGAACCGCTTGCGGTTTCGCGAAAAAAAACTACCATTTACCAAGTTCAAGTGGGCAGTAAACTGCCCACCCCTCGCTATATCTCAGACGCTGCACCTCATGCACTGCTCGCTATCCGCTAAACATCAATCCCTGCCCTAATGCCAACGATGCCTCACGAAGCAAAGCCCGGCCGACTTGTGGTGTGTGAGCGGACCGGACGTTGGGCCGCGGCCTTGCGGTGCGAACTATCCGGGGCCGGGCTTCGCGTTTGGGAAACCCGGAGCCTGGCCGATTGCGGCACATTGCTGGCGGAATCGCCGGCTTCGTTTGCGGTTTTAGAACTTAGCGAAAAGAAAATTGGAGAAATTTTGGATTTTATCCGGCATTGGCAGGCGGAGTTTCCGCTGTTTCGCTTTGCCGTAGTGGCCGATCGCGATTTGGCTTCTTATAAATGGTTCATGCATGAGGCCGGCGCGGCCGACTTTATTTGTTCCGTGCGAAAAATAGGAGCAGTGACCCGGACTGCTTGCCGTCATCTAGCCCAGTCGCCTCCTTTGCCGCAAAGTCTCACGGAAAGAATTTGGGCGAACCTACCTTTGGGCAAAGAAAACTGTTAACCTATTGACTTGTTTTGCCTTAAATGGCAAGGTTAATGGATAAATTGCGAACCTCGGATAATCCCTCGGGGTCATAAAATTGACACCGTCTGGCGGTGTTCGATACTATCCCCCTGATAGGATTTGATGCACATTTATCTTCTTTTACTCTAGGCAAGGAAAAATCATGGCACGAATCATCGTTTTGGACGACCTTTCGCAAGACGGGTTGAAATTGTTGGAATCGGCCGGCAATTTGGAAGTGGTGGTTAAAACCGGACTAAAGGGCGAGGACCTGCGCAAAACGCTGCTGGATTTCGACGGCGCTATTTGCCGCAGCGGTGTGAAAATCACGGCCGAGGCCATGGAAGGCAACACCCGTCTGAGGGCCATTGCCCGGGCCGGCGTGGGCGTGGACAACATCGACGTAAAAGCGGCCACGCGGCACGGCATCGTGGTAATGAACACCCCAGGCGGAAACACCATCTCCACCGCCGAACAAACCCTGGCCTTGATGCTAGGCATGTCGCGGAACATCGCCCCGGCGTATCAATCTCTTATCGAAGGCCGCTGGGACCGGAAAAAATTCATGGGCACGCAATTGGCCGGCAAAACGCTGGGCATCATCGGTCTGGGCCGGATCGGTCAGGCCGTGGCCACACGCGCCCGGGCCTTGGAAATGCGGATTCTCGGTTACGATCCCTTCCTGCCGGCCGCAAGAGCCAAGGAACTGGGCGTCGAAACCGTGCAATCGGCAAGGGAGATGCTCCCGCTGGTCGATTATCTGACTGTCCATACGCCGCTTAACAACGAAACCAAAAATCTCATCGGCGCCAAGGAAATCGGCATGATGAAAAAGGGGGCGAGACTGATCAACTGCGCCCGGGGCGGCATATTCGACGAAGCAGCCCTGGCCGAGGGGCTTAAGAACGGGCAGATAGCGGGCGTCGCCTTGGACGTGTATCCCGAAGAACCTTGCACGAAAAGCCTCCTGTTCGGAATGCCCGGCGTCCTGTGCACCCCACACCTGGGCGCAAGCACCGAAGAGGCGCAAACCAACGTGGCCGTCGAGGCCGCCGAATTGCTCATCGACTTTTTCGCCACCGGGGCCATCAAGCAGTCGGTCAACATGTCCACGCTCGATCCCAAGACGTTATCCGAGTTGAAGGGATACTTGAACGTGGCCTGGCGTTTGGGATTGCTCTTGTCGCAAGTAGACCACAATCCGCCGAACACCTGCCGCTTGAGCTACAAAGGCGAAGTCGCCCGCAAGGATACCCGCCTGCTGACTGCGGCTTTCGCGGCCGGACTTATGGAAAAAGCCATGGCATCGAGCGTGAACATCGTCAACGCCGAAGTGCTGTTGCGGGAACGGGGTATTGAAGTCGTCGAGGAGCGGAACACCGATATCGGCGATTTCGGCTCGGTGATCACCGCCCAGGTGGAATCGGAGAAAAAGACCTCGATTGCCTCGGGCACGTTGTTCGGCAAAAACATGCCCAGGCTGGTCCAAAAAGGCAACTGCCGCCTGGAAAGCTATCTGGACGGCGTTTTGCTGATTTTAATGCACCGGGACATGCCCGGGGTGATCGGCAAGGTGGGGAGCATTTTTGGGGTCCATCGCATCAATATTGCCCAGATGTCGGTAGGCCGCTCTAGCGACAAACCCGGCGGCGAGGCGGTAGGGGTTCTGAGTTTGGATTCCCCGCCCCCGGCCGAGGCGTTGGCGGAAGTCCTAGCCCTGCAAGAGGTTGCAAATGCCTGGATCGTAAAATTACCACCCGCCAATGAACTCCCTACATGGCTGGGAGGGTAATAAAAAGGCATCACGAAGATTAAAAATGGCATCCCAAAAAGAGGCGGGCGATATTTTGCCCGCCTCTTTTTTCTTTTTTTTTGCTTCTTTTCTCCACAGTCGCAATTTTTAAGCTACGGTTTTAACAAAGACAAGGAAAAGGGGAAGAACCGGGAGTCCCTGTTTAAACAAGTTTGAAAAACAAAACTTAAGCCGCTGCAATCCTCTAGAGGCATACTTGGTAGAAGCAACACAATCCCACCTTAGTCCACAAAACCACACATCTCTTTTTGCCATTAAGCTTTACGAAAAGAATACGAATTGTCGATGGATTGACAAAGTTATAAGCCCCTCGACATACAAAAATACTATTATATAACCCGCCATTAGTGTAATTAAAGTTGCTGGTACCGATCATGATCGACATGATGCCTTTGGACGATCGAGTCCTTAATGCTTTGGAGCGAAACCCCTATCTTACTCACCGCAACTTAAGATTTGAGACCCAGCAAGGCCGAGTAACCTTGCGCGGCGTGGTGAACACCTACTTCCAAAAACAAATGGCCCAAGAATCCCTCCGTCATATCGAAGGC
>JBEKGL010000407.1:0-4233 GCA_050012815.1 Thermoguttaceae bacterium | reverse complement strand
GCGGCCTGGGTCGCTCAGCGGAAAGACATGTTTGCAATGTTGTTCTTCCTTTTGTCGATCCTCTGGTATTTGAATGAGGAAAGGGAATACTTGCCATCGCCAGACCGTCTATGCCAGACCGCGGCGGGCCGTTGGTACTGGCTGAGTTTAGCGGCGTTCGTGTTGGCGATGCTCGGCAAGGGATCGGTGGCGGTGTTGCCGGTGCTGCTACTGGAGATTGTCTGGTGGCGGCGGAAGATATCGCAGTGGGACTTGGCGAAAACCGCACCATTTTTCTTAGTTGCCGTGGTATTAGCGGCAGTAAACATGTGGTTCCAAACGCATGGTATGGAAAAAGTGTACCGTATCGCCAGTTTTTCAGAGCGTCTGCTGGGGGCCGGCGACGTGGTGTGGTTCTACCTTTACAAGGATCTTTTGCCGTTCGACTTGACCTTTGTCTATCCGCAGTGGCACATTCAGACTTACAATCCGCTGTGGTGGCTGCCGCTGGCGGCGGCGGTCGCCGTTACATTGGTGTTATGGCGCTATAGGAAAAGATGGAGTAGGCCGTTTTTATTCGCGTGGGGATTTTTCTGTGTAGCACTCGTGCCGGTGATGGGCTTTACGGACGTTGGCTTTATGACTTACTCATTGGTAGCCGATCACTATCAGCACATTGCACTGATCGGCGTGATTGCACTGGCTGCGGCGGGCTGGAATGTTTGGAATCAAAAGGCGCGGGGCAAAGTATGCTTGGCGGCGATGGTTCTAGCTATTGCAGCGGTGGGAGCACTCACTTTTCTAACTTGGCGGCAGAGCAGACTTTACGGCAACCCCATAATATTGTATCAGGATACGCTGGAAAAAAATCCAAACAGTTGGTTAATCCATAATAACTTGGGTCTAGTCCTTGCCGAGGAAGGCCGGCCACAAGAGGCCGTCAGACATTATGAAAAGGCTTTAGAGCTTAATCCCGATTATCCTAAAATACATAATAACCTTGGTAAAACGTTACTCGATTTGGGTCGAGTACAAGATGCGATCCCCCATTTAATTCGGGCCGTTAAACTCAAGCCCGACTACTCCACGGCTTACAATAATCTGGGTGTCGCACTGGGCGATGCAGGCCGACCACAGGAAGCAATAGGATATTTTGAGAAAGCCATAAATCTCAATCCCAACTATGCCGAGGCCCATAGTAATTTATCTGTTGTCTTAGCCAAAGTTGGCCGATATTCAGAGGCAATAGATCACTGCCAACAGGCTATACGGATAATACCCGACTTAGCAGGGATCTATTGCAACTTGGCGTCGATCTATGCCGCAATGCATCGACCATCCGAATCCATTGCCGCAGCCCAAAAAGCCTTGGAACTTGCCAGAATTCACGGGCAGAAGGCGCTGGCTAGGCAGATTGAGAGTCAGTTGAATCCCTACCGCGCCAGCTTTTCAGACCACCCGAACACGTCAGCGCCTTCTAAATCTGCCCCGCCATCGCTGTAATTAATGTATTATATCCGATGCAATTAAAATGTAGGATGCCACTCGACTTCGGCGAGCCTCCCCATTTTTTTCGTTCAAGTTTGCGCAGGCGTTTTTGCCGCGTGGAATTGGGGCTTCGAGTTTGACTGAAGCCCCCATTTTACTTGCCTTGGACTTGTCGTGGTGTATGGTTTCGACGCGAGCATTTGTCAGTGCAACAAAAGGAACCAAGCGATGCCGAAAACACTGCCGGTCTTAGTGGCGGTGGCCGTAATTGCGTTTTCGATCGGATTTAACGCCGCGCGATATCCCAGGGTTTGGGAGATGGTTGGACCGTCGGCCCATTTCCCGGAGGAATCGGGCGGCTCCGAGTCGGCAACGGCTCCACAACCCGCACAAGCGGATGAATTGACCGCATCCATACCAAGCGACAATTCTGCTCGGACGCCGTCGGCCGAATCGCAAGGGCCGGCCGCGTTTTTCTCGGAGCAGGCCATAGTGGTAAAGGCCGAGCCGGCCGGCGCCGAATCGTCCCCGCCGATGACGAATCTAGTGCCGGTGCCGAGCGATCTATTTAAGTTTAATAGCGATGGATCGCAACTCGGAACACAATATTCCGGCGTGCAACGTTTGCCGCCGGTCTACGAGGCGGCTCCAATTCCCGCCGGCCGATATGCCGCCGAATATCCGCAATCGCCGATCACGATCTACCCGAGCACGGGCAAGGAATAAAAAATCTCAAGGGGCGTCTTGCTTGAGATCGATAGAAGGGTCAAAGCCATGCAGCGCCCCCCGCCGTTAAGAAATTGCTTGTTTTATCCTGTTACCACCAGTATTGGCTTATCTGCCGCGATAGTAACACTATGGAAGTTGAATGGAGCAAATATCGGCGGGATGACGATGAATTATCTCGCCTTCAGGACGGAGCCCTGGCGACTTGTAACATCTGCATTGCCTCATGCCAATTTATTTCATCTGCTATTTAATCTTTACTGGTTATGGGCGTTCGGCACCCAAATCGAGAGAATTTTTGGATCATCGCGCACCTTTGCCATTATGGTATTTCTCGCCATCGGCTCGGGGGTTGCCGAATATGCCGTTTTGTCAGGCGGAATTGGACTCTCGGGCGTGGGTTACGGATTATTCGGTCTTCTTTGGGTTCTTAGCCGGTCGGATTCGCGTTTTTTTGGGTTGATGGACAACCAGGTAGTAACGCTCTTTATCGGTTGGTTTATACTATGTATTTTGTTTACCGTATCAAACACAATGCCCGTTGCCAATGTGGCACACGGCGCCGGGGCGGGGCTGGGAGTGCTGCTGGGCTTGACTATTGCGGCAAGAACACGCCGACTACAGATCGGCTATGGAGTTTTGATATCGATTGTTTTTATCGCAATCATGGCAGCCGGCTCGGTCGGACGCCGATATGTTAATTTTACCGATGCAATCGTAAAAGAAGAATCATATCGCGTGGAAGTTCTCGCATATGATGCCTATCAAGCCAGCTTGAAAGAGGATTATAACCGTGCCGCCGATTTATACCGCCAAGCTCTTGCTATCGACGATAAACATGCCGGCTTGTGGTATAATTTGGGGATCATTTATGAGCATTTAGACTTGCATAAAGAATCCACAGAGGCATTTCGCAGGGCTTGTGAGTTGGCTCCTGATGACAAAGATTTCAAACGCGCGCTAGAAGAGTCACGCTAATGGCAAGCTTAATAATATAAAATCGGCTCAATCGGCAGCATAGAGGTCATGGGTAGGAACTCGAAATATCACGCCTCGACGGCCGCTTGTTGTTCGACTATTTTGCGGACGCTTAGAAGGGCGTTTTGAGCGCTGAGGCAGACTTGCCGGAATACCTCGGGCCGGGAAACGCCGGAAAGGCGGAGCACTTCGATCTCGCCATGTTTGAAAATCAATTCGCCGGCATGAAGCCAATCTTGGCCGGGCAAAACTTCAACCTCGATGGCGTCGAATCCGTCCAGATCGACCCATTTGGCATCCAAGGGCTGCAAGCCCCGGCGGATAATGACTCGCCGGTTGCTGAGCGTATAGCGGCGGCAAATATAGGGCATAAGTTGCCAGCAGAACACGGCCAGGCTCGAGGGAATGGTGACCAGTGCCCAAACCTTGCCAAGCGTAAAGAACCCCCCAATGCCGATCTTGCTTGAGCACAATCGGCCGACCAAGCGGCCCAGGGGATGGGAGCCAATCGTGGGCCAAATCGTCATCGCGTCAAGTTCGTCCAGTTCGGCAGGGACAAAACCGGGAAAAGGTGATTTCATGGGAAAAATAGTATTATCGAAAATTAATAGGACGCCTTAAATCAATAATTTGGCAATTTTAACGAATAATGGTGTAAGACGGAAGGTGGTGGAAAAGGGTAGATGATAGGGTTCAGGGGACAGTGGGCAGTGGACAGTGGGCGGCGCGAAAGCGCAAGCGGTTTCATTCAGCCTATAACTTACAGCCTAAATCCTACAGCCTAATGCCTAAAACCTATTCATGGGGGGGATTGATTACCCGAATGATTCTATTAGCATGATATAATTCCGCATGGTGACTTTATCCTAATTTTTCCTTTTTAAGGGGATTAAAAATGACGGCAATGAATCCAGTTCCATGGTCGTTTTTGTTTGTATTGTTGGGAAGCTTGGGATTGCCCTTGGGCGTGCCTCCGCTTCCGGAAACGCAACTTCTCTCGAAAATCGCGCCGGAGGAATGTCTCTTCTATGCGTCATCATCCGGCATGGCCGCTCCGGATTC
>JBEKGL010000406.1:0-4242 GCA_050012815.1 Thermoguttaceae bacterium | reverse complement strand
TTTGATTCATTAACCACAATCCGATGAAAACTCACCCGGAGCAAGCTCCGGGGCTAAACATTGATGATCGCAAAACCATGTCACACGACGAATCATTATCATTGTCGCCGGACCATGCCGCACCCGGTCCCGAAAATTACGCCCATGCCGTGCCGCTGCCGGTTTTGTCGGCGGTGCTTGCCGCGCTTCTATTGATGACCTTGCTCACCGTGGCCGCCGCCCGGTTCGATCTTGGAAGTTGGAACCTGATTATCGCCCTGGGCATTGCAACAATCAAAGCGGCGTTGGTCGTGCTGTTCTTCATGCACCTGCGCTACGACAATCCGTTTTACGCGGTCGTGTTCATCACCGCGCTTCTGTTCGTCGCCTTGTTCCTTGGCCTGACACTGTTGGATACGACCCAATACCAGGGGGATATCAATGCCTGGCAGCAGGCACAACAGTAGTGCTTCATGGCATGGATTTATGCATATTTGTCAAAAACCGCTTGCGGTTTCGCGATCTCGTTCGGCGAAAAGGAATGGCCCAGGGTGTATTCACCCGGCGCTAAATAATCGTGCCGCCACCATCGCCAAAAGCAGCAGCGGCAGGTATACGAGCGAAGCCCAGAGCAGTCGCCTGGCCGTGATATCGTCCCTGCGGCAATTGAAGGTAAAAGAAAAGAAAAAATAGCCCAATCCCAACACAACGGCAAGAATACCATAAATCCATCCCATCCGCGAAAATATCACGGGCACAAAACTCACGGGCATAAGCAGGATCGCACCGAAAACCGCGAACCGTCCGGCAATCCGCCCTGACGGATCGACCACCGTGGCCAAGCGGACCCCGGCATCGGCGAATTGCCGGCGATACAACCAGGCAATGGCCATGGCATGGGGTAATTGCCAGCAGAACACGACGCCGAAAAGGCTCCATCCTAACGGACTCAATGGGGCGCCGACCGCGGCCGCTCCCAACAGCGCGGGCAAGGCCCCAGCCGCCGCGCCAACGGGCGTTTGCCAAATCGATAGCCGCTTTAGCGCGGTATACGCAAGCACATAGACCATCCAGCCAGCAACGGCTAAAATTACCATTGTCACATTGCAGAAAACAGTCAAATATCCGGCTCCCAACAGGCTTGCGATCGCGCCAAAACGTGTTACCGCTGCGGGCGTGAGCCGCCCGGACGGCAATGGCCGGCCGGCAGTGCGGGACATTTTGGCGTCGCCCAAAAATTCCAGGCGTTGGTTCAGGGCGATTGCCCCGACGATCACGCCCGTCGTGCCCAGCATGGCATGAAAAATCGCCGGCCAGGGCATGTCCTTATCGGCGGCCGTCCAGCCCGACACCAGCATTGCCGCCAGCACCATGACCACGATCTTCGGCCGGGTAAGATTCCAATAATCGCTCACTGATGCACGGTTTTCAGTTCACGGTTTTCAGTTTTCAGTAATTATCCTATAGCCTACAGCCTACGGCCACCAGCCTTTACATTCATCATTCATCCCTCATCCTTTGATACGACCACAGCGTCACGCTTAGCGCGGAGACGAAACAAAGCGAACCCACGGCCGCATGGGCGGTGGTTGCCCAGACTTGCAACCGTCCGTTTTGCACGACCGTGTAGTTCATCGTCATAATATTGTCGGTAAACCATTTCGGCCAGCCGAAATTGCCGATCCAAGTGACGCCGGCCAGCGCCAGTTGCAGGAAATACAAGATCGCCAGCAATTTCACCCGTCGGACAAGCAGCGTCGCCCGCCGCGATTCCCGCAAAACAAGCACAAGCAGATACGCCGTCCCCGCGGCAAGAAAAGCGGCGATGTTTACCTTCAACCACACCAAAACCGGCGACAAAACCGGTGCGACGTCGGGTAGCGGATGCCGAAACTGGGCCCCCAAAACGATCTCCGCATACAAACCGCCGCACAGTGCGATGGCAAGCAATTTGACATCCCGAGACAAGGCGCATTCAATCGCTTTATTTCCGCCGCGCCACGCGGCCGAAGTGACGGAAACCATGGCCGAGCACAAGGCAAAGACCAAAGGCGCCGCGCACCCGTGAATTCGGGCAAGCACGCGCTCGTCGAGCACCACGCGCAGTCCCCCCAATACGCCTTGCGATATAAGACCCAGTAGAATCGCAGCCGAGAGCCAACGCACGCTATTACGCGGTTCCCAGCGCCAGACCGAGACTATTAACATTATGGCCACGATCCCGTCGATCTGGGCGATCGTCCGATGCGAATGTTCGAGAAACAAATCGTTAAAATTCCACAGCCACTTGTCCAACGGATAGAACCAGGAGTGGTAAGTGGTGGGCCAATCGGGCACCGACATTCCGGCGCCGTACGTGGTCACCAGGCCGCCCATCCAGATCAAGGGAAACACACCGCAGGCCAAGACCCAGGCCCAGCGATGCGGCCACGGACTGGCCGGCGCATTAAACAATTCCTCTTGTAAAATCCGGCTGCTCATATCCCCCAATGATAGAACCAGGATCGCGCGATGGGAAGACCGCACTTGTCAAAATGCGCTCTAACGGCCTTCAGTCGCTGAAGGGGATAAGGACGGATCAGGGACGGCCGCCACCAGCGGAGTGGCGCCCAGCGCGGCAAGCAGATCGGCATAGGCCTGAATCATCTGCCATGCCGCATCCAGCCTGGTGTTCTCGGCCTCGATCAACCGCTGGCGGACCTGAAAAAGTTTCACCAGGTCCGATTGTCCGGCCTGATAGAGCCGATCCATGCGGGCGGCCTGCTCCTGCAAAGGAGCGGTAATGGCGTTGGTTCTATCCAACAATCGCCGGGCCTCGTTGCAGCGGATCAAAGCCGTTTTGACTTGCACGATCACTTTTTGTTTCGTCTGTTCCAGGCTTACCGCGTCGCGGTGATATTCCGATTCCCGTTGGCGGAGCATCGGCGTCCCGGTGTTCAAGACCGGGATCGGGCTGCTTAGCGCCACGCCGTAGAAGCTAATATTGTCCTGGTCTTTCTCGTAAAGCGGTCCGATCGATGGAACGGGAATCCGATCCTTTCGGGCGAGCAATACGGCGTCATGCGATCCGGCTGCCTGGGCACGCGCGGCACGAATTTCAGGCCGGCCTTCCAACGCCGTGCGAACAAAGGCATCCGCATCGGCCGATTCCTGGTAATCGGGCGATTGGATCGCGCCAATCAACTCGACCGCCTGTGCTAATCTGGGCACTCCTATTTGTTGGCAAAGATCAGTCTGTGCTTGCACGTATTCCTGGCGCGCGGTTTCCACGTGCTGGAGCGTGGTCTGATTTTCCACCTCGGCCAGCACGACGTCGGCGGCTGTAATCTGGTTGGCCTGCAATTGCCGCTTAAGGACCTCTAAAAGCCGCCGGTTGAACTCGGCCAACTCCACTGCAATGCGATACTTTTCGCGCCTGTACACGCCCGCCTGGTGCAGCCGGTAGGTTTGCACCAGAGCCATGAGTTCGTTCTGCAGGATAGTCCAGCGCGTTTGCGAATAAGCGGCACTGGCAATCGACGTCCGGTAAGCGGTGCGGTGGCCGAACTCGATCGGTTGCATCCAACTCACCGACACCAGGGTTGGAAGTTGCTCGACGTGCTGATCTGCCCCTCTTGCGAATACCCAGGGCTGAAGATTCACCGACACCGTGGGATTAAGACTGGTGGGAAATCGTCGGGCAACCGCCATCGCATCGGCCGACACGTTGAGGTTTTGCCTAATCGTGACCAAATCCGGATTGCACGAAAGCGTCCACTCCAAAGCTGTTTCCAGGGGTAAAGGAATCGCGCTGCCGGGCGGATCGGGAGGTTTTTCATTCCCCCCAAATGGATTTGGGGCGGGTAAAATCTCATTGGCGACTCCGTCGGGTATTTGCGGTTGTTCCACCAAAGCCTGCACCGGCACAATTTGAGATGCCGGGGATAATCCTCTAACCTCTTGCCGCTGTTGGTTTTGACTGTCGCCGGATCTTGCTTCACAATGACCTGATTGGGAATTATAATTGAAGTTTGCGGGCTCAGCGAACGCCGCTTGCCCAAAACCGGCCGCGATTATCAACAGATTCGTTATCCAAGCCAGTCTCATGGTGTTGAAACCTTGTGCAGCCATACAAAATTTATGTGTTCAGCAAGATCGTTACAGACCTATTATCTTCTAAGCATCGGCAAGCGGGTTGGCGGGGCTTGTCGCTTTTTAGGCCTCGTTAAAAGTATTCAGTATCGCCCGGACCGGACTAATTCAGCATTTTGCGCAAACTATGCA
>JBEKGL010000405.1:0-4248 GCA_050012815.1 Thermoguttaceae bacterium | reverse complement strand
ATAATACATCGCGGAAGTCTTTATGGCGATTCATTGTAACATTTCCCGCATCATTTGGGAGAGGAGAGTGAAAAACGAAGGACCTGGAATGAAAAATCCCGAATCCTGAACTCCGAACCCTACACCCCGGCCCGGGCGGCGCGGCGGCGGTCGATTTCTTTGAGTATGATTTTACGCAAGCGGATTTGGCCTGGGGTAACTTCGACCAGTTCGTCATCGGCGATGAACTCCAGCGCCTCTTCCAAGGTCAGGCGGCGGGCGGGCTTTAATAAGATGTTGCGGTCGTGGCCCGCGGCACGCATGTTGGAGAGTTTTTTTTCCTTGGTGGGATTGACGTTCATGTCGTCTTCGCGGCTGTTTTCGCCGACGATCATGCCTTCGTAAACGTCGTCGGGCGGGGCAACATGCAAAACGGCCCTCTGCTGCAAAGTGTCCAGGCCATAGGCTACCGCCCGGCCGGCGACGGTGGATACCAAAACGCCGCAGGCGCGGCCGGGGATCGAATCGGCCACGGGTTTGTAGGACTCGTAGCGGTGGTGCATGACGGCCGTCCCCTGCGTGGCGTTCAGCAGCCGGGTTCTCAATCCGATCAGGCCCCGGGCGGGAATGGAAAAGATCATGAACGTGTATTCGTTGTGCGTGCTCATTTCGGACAATTGCCCGCGGCGCTCGCCGATCAGTTCCATCACCGGCCCGGTGCGGTCCGTGGGCACTTCGACCACCAGCGATTCGAAGGGCTCCTGCAAAACGCCGTCGATTTCCTTAAAGATCACCTGCGGCTTGCCTATGGAGAGTTCGTATTGTTCGCGGCGCATGGTTTCGATGAGCACGGACAGGTGCAGCACGCCCCGTCCGGAAACGGCATACTGCTCGGTGCCGGGTATAGGCTCGACGCGCAGGGCCACGTTTCGTTCCAATTCGCGGAAGAGGCGTTCGCGGAGATGGCGGCTGGTAAGATATTTTCCTTCCCGGCCGGCCAAGGGCGAGGTGTTCACGCCGAAGGTCATTTTCAGCGTAGGCTCGTCGACCTTTACCCTGGGCAAGGCGCGTGGCGTTAGGGGGTCGGAGATCGTGTCGCCGATTTCCACGTTTTCCAGGCCGACGACCGCGCAGATGTCGCCGGCGTCGACTTCGTGGACTTCCTGGCGGCCGAGGTCTTGAAACAAAAACACCGACACCACCCGGGATGGCGTAATTTTGTCGCCGGCCTGCATGAGCACAATGCTCTGCCCTTTGCGGATCGTGCCCGACTGGACGCGTCCAATGGCGATGCGGCCGGTATAGTCGGACCAGTCGAGGGTGGTGACCAGCATTTGCAGGGGATCGCCCAACTCGACGTCCGGGCCGGGGATTTTTTCCAGGATCAAGTCCATCAGGGAGTGGATGTTTTCGCCGGGCTGTGTTGGATCGAATGTGGCAAAGCCGAGTTTTGAACTGGCGAAGATAAAGGGGAAATCGGCCTGCGCGTCGGTTGCGCCCAGAGATATGAATAGATCGAGTACTTCATCGACGACTTCGTGAGGCCGGGCGTCGGGGCGGTCGATCTTGTTTATAACCACGATGGGGCGCGCGCCGCACTGGAAGGCCTTCGACAGGACGAAACGGGTTTGGGGCATGGGCCCTTCGGCGGCGTCGACCAGGAGCAAGGCCCCGTCGGCCATGCCAACGACGCGTTCCACCTCGCCGCCGAAATCGGCGTGGCCCGGGGTGTCGATGATATTGATTTTCACCCCTTTGTACGGAATGGCGATATTCTTGGCCAGGATGGTGATGCCGCGTTCGCGCTCCAGTTCGTTGGAGTCGAGAATACACTCGCCTTGCAGTTGCGTTTCGCGGAAGCGGCCGCTTTGCCGCAACATGCAGTCGACCAGCGTGGTTTTGCCGTGATCGACATGGGCTATAATGGCAACGTTGCGAATATCGTCACGACGCATGGGTGGGGGCGAGGGGAATTGGGGGCGAGGGATTAGGGGATGTCGAAGCACGAATGACGAAGGTCTAAAGAATGACTAAATTCCAATGAAGAAATGCTTTTATCACTATTAGACATTAGTGCTTCGTCATTCTTTTGTCATTCGAGCTTTGTCATTCGCCATTTCTACCTACCACCTACTATCCACCATTTACCTTGTTATTGCAAGGCGGGGGGAGATTTTGCGGGGATTTTGGCGGTTTCGGGGATCCACTGCTCGGAAAAGCGGGTGACATAGTGGAGGCTGCTGGCCTGGCCGCGGAAGCCGACCACGTGCTTGTCGACGTCCATTTGCTGGCCGATGATCCGCCCGGCGTCGATATCGAAGCGGACCACGCCCGTGCCCTCGCGCTGCACTACTTGTGCCTCGATGGCGGGCTCGGTCACCGGCGAGAGGATTTGCGTGGAAACGCGAATCGAGGCCACGCCGGTTTTCACGCTTTCCAGTTTGAATTGCTGCAGGGCCTTGATTTTCTTCACTCCGCCGCTTTCCAGGGGCACGTCGATATCGCAGGGAAAGGTCCAGAGGTGCCCCACGGCGATGGGTTCATCGGGCAGGGGGATGGTGATCGCGCCATCGTTGACGGCCGCGCCTTTGACTTCCATACGCTTGCGCTGGAGAATCTTCCCCTTGGCGTCCAGGGTGATGATCGAAAGCGGAACGCCCACCGACGCGGCTACGTCCTCGAAACCAATGGGCGGCTTGGCATCCGTGCGGCTGTCGTAGCGGATCTCACTGCCTCCGGGGAGTTTTTGC
Source organism: Thermoguttaceae bacterium (assembly GCA_050012815.1). Lineage (GTDB taxonomy): Bacteria > Planctomycetota > Planctomycetia > Pirellulales > Thermoguttaceae > JBEKIK01. The sequence goes on along the minus strand of JBEKGL010000405.1, from coordinate 1,519 downwards.
CGCATGTCGACCCACGGGACAAGTTGCTCGAAGGTGGCGGCGCCGTCGGGCTTGACATCCTTTACCCGCCAAACTTTTTCCGAGTAGCTTACAGTCTCGGCCGTTTGATCGGTGCCCGAAACGGCGGTGCGGACCAGAGAGCGATGCTCGACGTTCCAGCGGAGCGTCTCGCCGGGATGGAAGCTATAGCGGAGAGTGTATTTTTCCTGTTCCGCGGCCGGGGATTTAACGGCCAAATACAGAAAAGACAATCCGCAAATGAAGACTAATTTGATTTTCATTTGACTCGCTTCCTTTCGAGTTTCAAATCTTCCGGAATTTCGTTCCCACGCGGAGCGTGGGAACGAGGTGTAAGGGGACAGTCCCATTTTCGCTACGCAAAAATTGGGACAATCCCTGAACAAAGTCGGGGCAGTCCCCTATCATAGTTTGTTTAATTTCAGTTGCCCGCCCCAGCCGAGTTTTTCGCGGAGCGTGCGATAATAACCGTGTCCTTGTCCGGTGATCAATTTGAATTTCGCGGCGGATTGTTCCACCCGAACGCGGTCGCCGGGCTGAAGTTGACCGAGCAACCGGCCATCGGCCACGACCGAAACGCCCGGGTTTGGATGCGGCGCTTCGAATTCGTACACGTGATCGGCGCTATCGACCACGGGACGATTGGTTAGCGTGTGGGGGCTGATGGGCAGGATCACGAAGGCCTGCATCGTCTGCCGCAGGATCGGTCCGCCGGCCGAAAGACAATGAGCCGTCGAACCGACCGGCGTACTGATCATCAATCCGTCGCAACTATAAGTAGTTACCAGTTCCGAGTCAACGTAAAGATTTATGTCGAGTAGGGAAAAGGAAGTGCCGGCCAATACGGCCACTTCGTTCAGCCCGAGTTGTTGAACAAGCACCTGGCCGTCGCGAATTAAAGAACACTCGAACATCAGATGTTCCGCTACGGACAATAATCCTGCCCGATAATCGCTTAGGGTGGCTGGTAATTCCGGGACTGATATATTTGCCAGGAACCCCAGTCTTCCCATATTAACGGCCATGACCGGTAATTGGCGATGTCCCATTTGTCGAGCCGCCCGCAGGATCGAGCCGTCGCCACCCAGCACAATTGCCAGATCGGCGTCCACAACCGACATGTCCTGATTACCGGTGAAATCGGTTTTAACGAACTGGACATAGCGAGCGATTTCGGTGCGGAGCCGTTCGGCTTCGGCGAGCACTTCCGGGCGTCCGGCCCCCAGCAAGATCGCCCGAATAGGCGTGTCAGGCGGATGTTTTTTCATTGACGAGTTCATAAAAAGCGATGATAGCGAGGATGCAAGGAAAAGAAAACCCGAGAAATGGCGGTTTCGGGTCAAAAACCAGTTCGAATAAATCGCGAAACCGCAAGCGGTTTATATGCGAAATAGCGAAACCGCAAGGACTATGCTTCACCGACCAGCTCGGCAAAGGCGTTTTTGGCATGGTCGAGCAAGGAGCTATAATCAGTGGTTTCCAGGTCCTCGCCCAGCAGTTC
>JBEKGL010000404.1:0-4252 GCA_050012815.1 Thermoguttaceae bacterium | reverse complement strand
TGTATTTTAGTGCCTTCGTCATAATTTATTTCTTTGGATTTAGTTTGATTAGTTTTGTCGGCTTTAGTTATTTTAGAATTGGTTTTTGAAGATATTTTCTCATTTCTTTCATAAGATCTATAATTAAAAGAGTTAGAAATTAAAAAATCAGGAGGTTTATATTCTGCAAACGATGAATATTCTGTCGATGAATATTCTTTAATATCGTTAGGTAATGCAAACAACAATTTGAATTCAATTTTATTTGTCTTTTTTGGACCGCCAAACAATAGTGCCGCAGCTCCGCCAGATTTTTGAACATAATGATGTAAAATTTTTTGACGGATGGCATGAATCAAAGTAAAAAACTTAAGCAGATTTGATTTTCCAGCTCCATTGGCTCCAATAAGCACATTTACCGGCCCTAAATCCAAATCCATGTTTTTTATTGATTTGAATCCGGTAAGTTCAATTCGTTTGAGTTGAATTCTTGTTTCTTTCATAATAGATTTCCTATCGATCCAATTCCGCGGCGATGATATTCAAACTCCCCAGCACGGCCACCACATCGCTAAGTGTATGCCCGCGGATTAAATGTGGGAAGACGGCAAAGTGCAGAAACGAGGGCGGGCGGCAGCGGGCGCGATAGGCGCGTTGGGTCCCGTCGCCTACTATGTAAAAACCCAACTCGCCGTTGGGGGCCTCGACCGCCGAATATACTTCCTCGCACGGCACGATGAATCCGTGATTGGTCATCACTATTTCAAAATGCGAAATCAATCCTTCGATCGTGGAAAACACAACGCCCTTGTCAGGCAAGATCGCCCGATGGTCAGGCCCCACGTTCACCGGCCCGGCAGGCAGATTCTCCACGGCCTGCTCGATGATTTTCACGCTCTCCTTCATCTCGGCCATGCGGACCAGATACCGTGAAAAACAGTCGCCCTCCCTGGCACAGCAGACTTGGAAATCGAAATCGTTGTAGGCCAGATACGGCTCGTCTTTCCTGAGATCGCGGGTCACGCCGCTTGCCCGGGCCACCGGTCCGGTGCAACTTCGATTGATCGCTTCCGCCTTGCTCAGCACGCCCACGCCCTTGGTCCGGCCCACAAAAATCCGGTTGCGGTTCAAGAGCCGCTCCATGTCGTGGAAAGTTTTGGGGATTTCCTTAAGAAATTCGCGGATCATCGCGATGGCCTTGGGCGAGGCGTCGTACATCAGCCCGCCCACGCGGGTGTAACTGTTCGTGAACCGCGCCCCGCACAGGGCCTCGAATATATCGCAAATCTTTTCCCTGGGATTAAAAGCGTAAATAAAATGCGTAAAGGCCCCAGTGTCCAGACCCATTGCCCCGTTGGCCAACAAGTGGTCGGATATTCGGGCCAGTTCGCTGACGATCACGCGGATATACTGGCAACGTTTCGGCGTCTCGATGTCCATCAGTTTTTCCACCGCCAGGTGCCATGCCACGTTGTTGGCCATGGGCGATACGTAATTCATACGGTCGGTTACGGTAACATATTGATTGTAATCCAATTCCTCACCGAGTTTTTCAAACCCTGAGTGCAAATACCCGATGTCGGGCATGGCATCCACCACGGTCTCGCCTTCCAGTTTCAGCACAAGGCGCAGGGTGGTGTGCGTGGCTGGATGCTGGGGGCCGAAGTTCAGCGTCCACAGGTACGGCCGCGGTTCGTCGTGCGCGAGATCGCCGAGATTTAATGCTGGCGTTAATGGCATACTAAATCTTATGCGTGTGCCACTGATTGGAACAAGCAGTGCATGTTTTTTAAGTTTTTTGCAGCACTGCTTCTACGAAGCAGTGGCACAGTATTTTTTCAACGGGCTTGTTAACCTTCGGCTGACGTGATAACTGGAAAATTATGCCGCTCGCCGCGCCCTTGCAGCGGGTAGTCCTTGCGCAAGGGATGCGCCGAAAACTCCTCGGGCAAAACGATTCGCCTTAAATCGGGATGACCGGAAAATCGTATCCCAAACAGGTCCCATACCTCGCGTTCCAGCCAATTGGCGCCTTCCCAAAGACTTACCGCCGATGGAATCGTCGGATCCGGATCGTTGACAAAACATCGCATCGTGATGCGCTCGTTGCTTTCGCTGTTGGCCAATTGATATACCAACCCGAAGCGGTCTTTCGCATCGCGATAGTGCAAATAATCGACGCAGGTTATATCGACCAAAAGATCGAAATTCCACTTTTCCTTCAGCGCCTTTAGCGCCTCGTACAGCAAATCGGCCGGCACGACCACCCTCGTCTGGCCGCGAAATTCACTAATTACTAGTGTTGGATAAGCGGTTTTCAGTGCGTCGATTGTTGTTTTTTCGGCCATAGGTCAGGTATTTATGTTTACAGTTTACAGTTTACGGTTTACAGTTCTACTTTCTGTGCCCTTGGAACCTCATCGGGCAGGTCTTTGCCGATGGTGTATCTCGCGAAACCGCAAGCGGCTCATCGGTTTTTTTTATTCCTGCAAAGCACGTTTGGGGCACTGGCGCGAGGGGGCGTCCAGTTCGCGGCCAAGAATTGTGCCCTCGCGCTGAATTTTTTCCTGCAAGTCGATTACCGATTGAATTAATTGCTCGGGGCGAGGAGGGCACCCGGGCACGTATATATCCACGGGAATGAACCGATCGATCCCTTGTACCACGCTATAGGTATCGAACACTCCGCCGGTCGATGCGCAGGCCCCCATCGAAATACACCACTTCGGCTCGTACATCTGCTGCCAGATTCGCTGCAATACCGGCAGCATTTTCATCACCACCCGGCCGGCCACGATCATTAAATCGCACTGCCGCGGACTGAAACGAAACACCTCCGCCCCAAACCGCGCCAAATCGTGCCGGCTTGCCCCCGTGGCCATCAGTTCGATGCCGCAACAGGCCGTGGCAAAGGGCATGGGCCAAAGGCTGTTTTTGCGGCACCAACTGACCAACTCGTCGAGCTTGGTAACCTGCACATTGTCGGGCAGTTCAGTCGCCACGAAAAAACTCCGAAAATCGGCCATTTGCGCCCTTCATCGCCAATTAAAAACACCTTTACGCCAGTCGTACACAAAGCCCAAAGCCAAAAGAGCAATGAAAACCATCGCCCCGACAAATATCAAATCACGATTTTCCACCAGTCCTCCGGCTACCGCAGCGTCAATTCCCGGCGTCGGAGGAGGTGGATTATTTCCCTCCTCGGCAGTCTGGATTGATTGGATGCTTTCCATCCGGGCAGGTCGTGTGGCTACCGCCCAGGGATAAAGGAACAATAATTCCACGTCAAATACCAGAAAGGCAATTGCCAAAAGGTAAAAACGCACATCGAACCTGCGCCGGGTGTCGTGAAATGGATCCACGCCGCTTTCATAAGGCATGCGCTTGACGCGTCCCGGCCGGATCGGATTAAACAGATTGGCCGCCAACAGGAGGACGCCCGCCAAACCGATCACGCAGACCAGGAATATAACGATAGGCAGGGCAGCGGTTTGCATTCCCTTCGCACCTTATTACGGGATATTTCAACACTCATCACATTGTATGAGTGCCAAAGATTCGGTCAACCTGCTCTAGAATGCCACTTTTAATAGGAGGACGGGCATTCTTGCCTGTCTTTGATAGGAGAACGGGCATTCTTGCCTGTCCTTTTTCGGCCGGACAAGAATGTTCGGCCTCCTGATTTAGGTCGCTCCGCAAAAGAATGTCCAGCCTCCTGATTGGAATCATATAAACAAGAAAAAAAGTAGCCCTTCATAGGCGGGGCAGGGACCTACGAAGGGCAAGCAATGAGGTTTTATCCTCACTGATGCTGAATATCGTAATAATACCAAACCAACTCAATCCCAGTTTGTAGTATTAAATAGCCTGTTCTGTGGGCATCTCTATCGCGACGTGGTTTTCAACGTCTTTTAGCTTATTTATCCGTTAAAGTCCACAATCAAGACCGAATTATTTCGGCCGTGGCGGAAATAATAAACACAAAAAAAATTCCAGGCATATTTGGATAACATGCCTGGAATTTTGCTCGTTTTACCTTTTATCACTTAAAAAACATCTAAGATGAAATGATGTCCTTTATAGTAGCGTTCACCAGTATGGCGTTCACTGCAACAAAACGGCAGCAGTTCAGAACTTCTAAAAGGTGGATCCTTTTGGTGCTGAGGATAATAGTTTTCCCATTGCTTGTTATACATCGGGATCCGCATTTCAGGTGGATATCGGTAATACATGTCATCGCTACTACGGTAGTAATCATTCCCCCAGAAGTTCT
>JBEKGL010000403.1:0-4257 GCA_050012815.1 Thermoguttaceae bacterium | reverse complement strand
GTGGGGAGGGCATTTACTATTATGCGAAAAACATATCGTTTTGCCTGGGTCTTTTTGCTATTACTGCTGCTGATCTTAAGTTCGCGTTTAATCTGGGTTGTCTCTCAAACGGAAAGCGGCTGGACATTGTTGAAGCAGCAATGGCTGGAGGCGACCGTTGGACGCATTGAAAAAACGCACCTGCCCGTCCACGAAATGGACCCCACCGATCAAGCCGATTTCTGGCTCGCCGAGGCAAAGCGGATAACAAGCGAAAATCCAAATAATGCCGAATTGGCGATGGGCGCGGCGATTGTGCTGGATTCGCCGTCGATGGAATTTAGGTCTCACTATTCAAAGTTTTCGTTATCATTGATATACGGTATATGCATGGGAGAAGACACGAATAAAGTCTGGCGGGAGAGGGACGAATTTGAAACGAAGTGCCGAAAGGACTGCATGGCTCTGGCCGCCAAGGCGGTGGAATTACAACCCGATGATCCGCGCTGGCGTGAATTATCGGCTTTGTTTCTGATTCCGGAGGATTCGTTCACAGACCGAAATAATCCGCCTCGCAATCCGGATTGGCTAAAAATACTGGAAAAATGTAAAAATCACGATCCAAAAAATGCAATTTACGATTATTTGGCCTCGGAGATATTTTGGGTTAATAGTGTCAAAACCGAATACGATCCGCAAAGCAAAAACAATAAATTGGAAATTACCGATCAGGAAAAGTATGCCCAGGCGCTTGATTATTTCCAAAACGGCCAGAAACTGGACTATTGTGCTATAAGTGATGATTGTTCCAATGCATTGTTGTCCTTCCTGAGCAGGGCCAAAATCTCTTGTTCGGAGCGAGAAAATGCAGCCATTTTCAGGAGTTTTTACTACAGGCTGTTCTATTTAATGACAGTATTAGGAGAAAATCTGGAATCGCGAGCAGAGAAAGCGAAACAAAACGACGACATGACGGCACGATGGAACATAGCCATAGAAATGCGTCGCATTGTGGAACAATTTTGTTCGCACACCGCTACATGGAATTATTCCGTCACTACGGCGGATTTAAAACTAACCGCATTAAAAGAGCTGAACTTAATTGCCGAAATAAAATCGGAACCGGTCGATCCCGAGGAATTGAGTCAAATACAGGACGATTTAAAAAATGCGGAAATTGATACGATAATTTTGCAGAAAGCCTACCAGAGAATTTATAATCTAAGAACACCGCCATCACCTATTTATGTCGCCCTAACATTGTCTTTTGTCGTTATCGCGATCTCATCAATATTGCCGTTGTTGATGGGTGGAATATGCAGCCTGCTGATTGGAATTATTCTAAACAGAAGAAAACCGCCGTTGCCGACCATTTTGGGATTTATTAGGCAAGCTATTATTTGGGCGGCGGTATATGCCTTGACCTTTGTCGCCCTGGGTATGACCGCAGCCAAAATAATTCCACCACAAGTGCAGGGGTGGATCATGCTAGCCTTGCTCGTGCTGCCCATACTTGCGTCCTCATATTGGCTTTTTTGGCTATTTATAAAATACGACAAAAGACAATACGCTTTATACGCTCTACTTGTATTTGTAATCTTGGTTGCCGTATGCTGTTGGATATACACATTACTGGCGTGGGACATAAGCAACATCGGCCATATTGTCATTCCAGAACGCACTCTGCCTTGGGATTGGCAATGGCTGACGCAGGAGACTTGGCCGAACGTTTTTCGATCGGATTTAGTACACATTTGGATGTTGGCTTTGTGGGAATGGGTGTCATATAAAGGGCCTTATATCTCTATCGCATTAGCGGCTGCGGCGATTGCTTTGTGGTTTAATTTGCGATTCAAACGGATCACGTCGAAAAACAAAACGCAATCATATTCCCGATGGGGCGGGACCTTTTATTGTTTAGGGCACTCGATGATCGCCGTATCTTTTTTGTGGATCATAGTTTACCTGTGTATTATGCCGTATATGGTTCAACTTTCCGAAAGCGATTACCAATATAAGATGTCGTATATTCGCGATCCGGACAAATCTATCCATGAAATAAAGGCCGCAATCGCCGAGGTTCGGGCGGATAAGAATTGGATGGATATGATTCAGTCGGAAAAGCCACAGGAATAGGGCAGTGAGTTTCGTGTGTGTGGGCAATTATTTCAGGAAAACGGCATTTCTCGGCGAATAGCGAAACCGCAAGCGGTTTACTTGAATCCCCAGCCCATTACCACTAATCTATAGCCATAATTGTTACACCGTGAGCACGATTTTGCCGGTGAGGGTGCCGGCGTGGCGAAGGGTGTTTTCTTCTTGTAGGCGGTGGGCGACGGCGGCTTTTGCCAGCGGCAGGGTTTTGCCGATGATCGGTTTCAGACGGCCGCGGGCCATCCAGCGGTTGATTTCCGCGGCGCACTTGCGTTGCACGTCGGCAGGGGCGTTGAACATGGCGAACCCATGCAGCGAACAGTCTTTGACATAGAACGGTCCGACGGGCAGTGGCGGGCGGGAATCGCGGCCGGCTATAACGATGATCCGCCCGCGCATGGCCATGTGTTCCAGGGCCAGGTCGAAATTTTGTTCTCGCAGGGTTTCCCACCACAGGTCGATGGGGCCGAATTTGGCAAGTGCGGCTTCCACATCGGCGGTTTTGTAGTTGACGGCCACGTTTGCGCCGATCTGGCGGCAGAGTTGTACTTTTTCCTCGCTTCCGGCGGTGGCGAATACTTTGGCTCCGATGGTGCGGGCCATTTGCACCACGGCCGAGCCCACTCCGCCCGTGCCGCCGTTGACGAACACTTTTTCGCCCATTTTTAGATTAGCGATACGGAAACAGCCCAGATGCGCGGTGATGCCCGTCAGGGCCATGGCCGCGGCATCGGCATCGGAAACTTCTTCGGGGGTGGGATAAAGCCAACATTCTTCCACGGCGGCGAATTCGGAGAAAGTACCTTGCCGGCCCAACAAGCCTTGATTGCTGCCCCAAACGCGATCGCCGGGTTTATATTTGCTTACATCCGGTCCCACTGCGTCGACCACGCCCGCCAGGTCGCAGCCGATCACGAAGGGCTTGGGCAAAACCATGGGATACATTCCCGCGCGAACGTACGTATCCACCGGATTGACGGCGACTGCTTTCACCTTGACTAGGACTTGTGATCCGACCGGTTTCGGCTTGGGCAAGCTGCCGAAGGTTATACTCTCCGGCGGACCGGGTTTTTCGATATAGGCGGCTTTCATGTCAGGCCTCCTTACGATGAATAAAAGGTGCGCAGGGCCGTTTAGGCCTGTTATTTTAAGATGTATTCATCATTATCTACAAGTCGGATTGACATTAACTTGGCAATTTTCCATAAAATATATGGCAATTAGGGGGGAAAGGTGAATCCCAGACTCGATTTTCAGCGATTGATACTTATAGGTCCCCCAACCGCGCCCTATTTAATAGTACCTTAGCCGCCATAATCCGGCGGCTTATTGATGAGCAAAGTTCACATTAAACACACAAATATCCACCTAATACCTTTGCGACTTCATTTTTAAAATAATACTCATGGAACCATGATTAGACTATACCCGTCTGGTGGGGGCGATAAATTTTAGTACTCGGCGTAGATGTTGCCGGCGGGGCGCTTTCATACCAAGCCGCCGCGGATGATAGAAGGGAGACGGGAATCCGCGTTTAAATTGGTATAGTCAATGGGTTTTGCGTTTTGGGCTTAATCGGCAGAATTGCCATCTCTTTCACCGCGCCGGTCCGCCTAAACCGAACTGCTGGAATAATCAGAAAACCAGAAAGCGGAATATGCGTGGAAGATGGAAGAAAAACCGACTTTGCCGCCACAATCCCTTCACTTATGCGATTGGGGTTCGTTGTATTCGGCATTGTCCGAAACTTGCATATATTCGGCTCACCTTGTCAGTAGATTCCTTGGTTGTAGAAACTCGGCCCAGCGCGTCGATAGTTGGTGTTGGGCTGACCAGGATGCTCCAGATGACAATATATCATTATGGCTAAGACAACGCGACGCAGACAAACTGCTTCAGTGCAATCTCCTTTAGAGACGTATCTCCGCGAGATCAACGAAACTTCGCTGCTTTCGGCGGACGATGAGCATGAATTGGCTATAGCCATCGGCGCAGGCGACAACCAGGCCCGCGACCGCATGGTCCGAGCCAATCTTCGCCTGGTGGTGAATATCGCCCGGGGATACACCGGCAAAGGGCTGAGCCTCCAAGATCTAATAGAAGAAGGCAACCTGGGATTATTGC
>JBEKGL010000402.1:0-4258 GCA_050012815.1 Thermoguttaceae bacterium | reverse complement strand
CAGTTGTTTGTACGGCAATACCCTGGCGGCCGCGATTCAGAAACTCGGCGAGGAGGCGATTCTGGCGCCGATGTACACGCCTATCCGCACGGACGAAAAAAACGTGAGTATTGGCCGGGTGGTTTTTGGCGGAATAAACATCTACCTGCAAGAGCACTTTGCCCTGTTCCGCCATACCCCGTGGTTTCTGGACCGCTTGTTCGACCGGCCTGAACTTTTGCGTTGGGCTACCCGGCACAGCTCCAGCGTGAGGGCGGAACATCTTGGGGCAATAACCGTTTCCATGCTCGAAGGCGAAGAAGGCCGGCAACGCAAGGAAGTGCAAAAACTGGTGCTTTGGCTCGAGCGCGACGTGCGCCCGGACCTGGTGCATCTGAATAACGTGATGTTGATCGGTTCCGCCCGGGAAATACAGCGCCGGTTGGGCGTGCCGGTGGTGTGCACGCTCTCGGGCGAGGATATTTTTCTGGAAAAACTGGTCGAGCCGTATTACACCTCCGCCAGACAGATCATCCGCCGGCGGGCGGCCGAATTGCCGGCGTTTGTGGCGATGAACCGGTATTTCGCCGATTTCATGGCCGAGTATCTTGCCGTGCCGCGTGATAGGATCGAAGTCATTCCGCCGGGCTTGAACCTGGATGGATACGGGACCGGAAAGGCCGATAATAGTTTGCCGAAACAGCAGATTACCATCGGATATTTGGCCCGGGTTTGCCCGGAAAAGGGTTTGCACCAACTTGCCGAGGCGTTAAAGATCATTGCCGATGATAAGAGTCTGCCCCCAGTCAGGGTAAAGGCGGCGGGCTATATGGATCAGGCCGAGCGTCCGTATCTGGACAAGATCAAACATCAATTGGAAATTTGGGGACTGGCGGACCGGTTCGAATATCTGGGCGAATTGGATCGGCCGGCGAAGATTGCATTTTTACAGTCGTTGGACATATTCAGCGTGCCCACGATATACCGCGAGAGCAAGGGATTATATGTATTGGAAGCCTGGGCCAACGGCGTGCCCGCGGTGTTGCCCGGGCACGGGGCGTTTCCGGAGATGGTCGAAGACACCGGCGGGGGGCTGCTGTTTGAGCCGGGAAAACCACAGGCCTTGGCCGATGCGCTAAAACAGATGATCCAAAATCCCGATTTTGCCGCCCAATGCGGCCGGAAGGCTCAACAAATCGTCCACGAACGTTACAATGCCGATATTATGGCTCGGCGGATGGTTCAGTGGTATAAGAAAGTAGTTAAAGAGAAATAATAACAAATGTCTCAGAGCCGCGCTAAAAGTGGTTGGAAACAATATATCTTATTGGCAATGTTTGTTATATATTTAGCTGTCATTATCACTGCAGGATGGAAGGATTGTGTAGATTTCTATACTAAAAGGCCTTACATGATATTGGTTTGCATCGCGGTTGCAGTCGTCGGCGGCCTGATTACCAATACACTTGCGAAGCGATGGTCATCTCAGTTATTTATTAGTTTTTATAAACAGAATCTATATGCTATCGCTCTTTTCTTAGGAACATTTGTTATCCAATTTTTATTAATTTTAGTTTTTTCTTCAATTATATTTATTTATGGAATTGTTATTGAGTTAACTGATAGGACTCTGTATTTGCTACGTATTGCAGAGTATTTATATTATGTAGAAGGAGCTTTGGGAGTATATCTGGCAATAAAATTCTTGTTTTTTGTCCTCAATTATTCGAAAAGATCCAATCCCCAATCTCCATGCCCGCATTAATTGTCGATAACGTTACCAAGCAGTATCCCACTCGCGGCGAGCCGCTGGAGGTGTTGCGCGGGGTGTCGTTGGAATTGGATGCCTGTCGGAACGCGGCGATTATCGGGCCCAGCGGTTCGGGCAAAAGCACGCTGCTAAGCATTATCGGCTCGTTGGAAAAGCCGAGCGGCGGCCGGGTCGTGCTGGAGGGTCAAGACCCGGCCGTACTCGACGAACCGTCCTTGGCCGAGTTTCGCAACCGGCGGATCGGTTTTGTTTTTCAAGATCATTACCTGTTGCCGCAATGCTCCGTGCTGGAAAATGTATTGATGCCCACGGTTGCCGGCGGAAAGACGACTCGGGAGGACATGGATCGGGCCCGATCGCTTGTGGATCGCGTGGGATTGACAGATCGGTTGGAGCATCGTCCGGCCGAACTATCCGGCGGCGAGCGGCAACGGGCGGCCATCGCCCGGGCGCTTGTAAACCGGCCGGCGCTGCTTTTGGCCGACGAACCGACCGGCAATCTGGACCGCACCAGCGCGGAGCGGATCGGCCGGTTGTTGCTGGAACTGCAACAGCAGGAGCAAATGATGCTTATAGTGGTCACTCACAGCGAGCGTCTTGCGGGTCTGATGAGTCGGCGGTTTGAGTTGGATGATGGGAAATTGAAGGAAATACAGGCGAAGTAATAAAATGTCGCAAAAAACCACTTGCACCCTTGTAAATAGGTGGATTTGTAATTGGCGACAGAGCATGTATACTTAACCGTTTTCAGTAAGAGTGAGCAGTAGAGTGGGCAATAAATTGCCCACCCCTCTGATCCACGAATTTCAAATCTTAAATTTCAAATTTCAAACCCTGACCACTGAAATGCGTCCTATTCGAACGGTATCTGTTTTTCCCACTTTATTGACATTGGGAAACCTTTATTGCGGGTTTTTTGCGATAGTGGTCGCGGCACGGGTGGATAAGCCGGACCTGATTGATTGGAACGCCTGGAAATTCGAGGACACGACGAATGTTATGATAAGCGGGTGGCTGATCTTTCTGGCCATGGTTTTCGACGGTTTGGACGGTTATGTCGCACGCTTGTCGCGGACGGCCAGTGATTTTGGCGCTCAATTGGACAGTCTTTGCGACGTGATCACATTTGGGGTGGCGCCGGGTTTTTTGTTGGTGAAGATGTGTCCGCGATTTACATACCTGCACAGTCAGGCGGTCTGGGTAATAGCGGCTTCTTTTGCCGCCTGCGCCGCGCTAAGGTTGGCGCGGTTCAACGTCGAGACCAGCGACGACGACGAGCACTTGCGTTTTAACGGACTGCCAAGTCCGGCGGCGGCTGCGGCGATCGCAGGATTTGCAATCATGTTTTACACCCTGCGCGATGTAACCAATCCATTGAAGTACGCTCATGAAATCGACACGGTATTGCAAAGCATTTTACCGTTTTACGGAGTTTTTCTGGCCTTGCTGATGGTTTCGCGAGTTCCCTATCCTCACTTGGTAAACCAGTTATTCCGCGGCCAGCGGAGTTTTGGACACATAGTCGGCGTGATCTTCGCCTTTGTGGCCATCATGGTGATTCGCAACTATTCCATACCGATAATTTTCTGCGTATTTGTTTTTTACGGTCCGGTGCGAATGGCCTGGGGAAAAATAATGCACCGCCGCCAAGAGGAAGAAGAATCGCTTTTTTAAAGGACGAAGGTTTTTATTCATGTTTTCTGGAATTGTCGAAGCCTTGGGAACCGTGGCCGAATTGCGCATGGAGCCGCCGGGCTGCCGAATTATTATTCGCGAAGCGAAAATCGCCGCCGAAACCAAAGTGGCCGACAGCATTTGCATAAACGGATGCTGCCTGACCGTCATCGAGCAAAACGGCGACACGTTTGCATTTCAGGCCGGCCCGGAAACCCTCGCCCGGACCAACCTCGGCAAGCTACAAGCGGGGAGCCGCGTCAATCTGGAACGCGCACTGGCCGTGGGCGGACAATTGGGCGGACATTTCGTCTCCGGACACATCGACGGCACGGGCGAGCTTATCGAACGTATCGATCAAGGCGATTGGTCGACGTTCTGGTTTTCCGTGCCGCGGAGCCTGGCGATGCAAATGGCATCGAAAGGATCGATTGCCGTGGACGGCGTGAGCCTGACGATCGTCGACAGCCGGGCGGATCGCTTCAGTGTGGCGCTTATTCCTTACACTTTGGCCGTTACCACGCTGGGACCGCTCGAGGCGGGCGGCAAAGTCAACCTCGAGACAGATATCCTGGCGAAATACGTCCAACGGCTTTTCGAGGCGCATAATTGGGGGTAAGTGCTCGGTTGTCAGTAAACAGTTATCGATTGTCAGTAATCAGTTATCGGGAATCAGTTATCAGTAATCAGTTATCAGTGGGGATCGCGAAACCGCAGGCGGTTTTCCCCCATCCCCCATTTTCATCCTTCATCCTTCATCCTTATTTAGGTCCGGCGATTCGACATCCAGGCAGACATTGTCCTTTTTGATGCGGCGTTTCGAGGAGGCGGGCA
>JBEKGL010000401.1:0-4263 GCA_050012815.1 Thermoguttaceae bacterium | reverse complement strand
ATATTTCATCAAACCCATCGATACCGCGAAGTTGGCATTCCAACTGCGAGGGTTTTTTGAATACTTGCCGCCAGAACTGCAAACTCATGAAAAAGGGACGGTGCTGTCATGATCCCCACTATTTTGCTCGTCGAAGACAACTTCAACAACATCTCGTTGATGCAGGACGTATTCGAGTTCGACAACATCCCCGCCAAACTTGTGGTCACGCAAAGCGGGGAAGAAGCGCTTCGCTCGGTAATCCAGATCCAACCTGATCTGATCCTCATGGACCTGCGCCTGCCGGGAATCGACGGGCTGGAGACCACGCAGATTCTGAAGAACCATTCGCTGACGAAAGACATTCCCGTCTGGGCCGTTACCGCCTACGCGATGCAGGGCGACGAAGAGATGGCAAGGGCGGCCGGATGTTGTGAATATATTACAAAGCCTACAAATACGCAAGAATTCATCGAGCGACTTCGGAAATTCTTGAACGAGCTTACAACAAAAGAGCAAGACTATGCACCAGCCGAAAATCTTGATCGTTGACGACGATGAAAACAATCGTGCTGTACTCTCCGACGCCCTTGAAGGGGAACACTATACGCTTCTGGAAGCCGTCAACGGAAACGATGCGCTGAAGGTGGTGGAAAAGGAAATGCCGGATCTGATTCTGCTCGATGTGTTGATGGCCGGCATGGACGGCATCACCACTTTGCGGAAGCTCAAAGCGCATGAGAAGACGCGACATATCCCCGTGATCATGATCACGGTCTTGAACCAGGATTCGCAGGTTTCGATATGCCTGGATGAAGGCGCGATCGACCATATTCCCAAACCGTTCTCCAATCTTGTGGTCCGTGCCCGGGTGCGCGCGGCGCTCAGGGCGCACTCGTCCGATTTCGGGACGACATTGCATACCGAACCGCGCGGAAAGGTATTGGGCTTTATAGGCGCGAAAGGCGGAGTGGGCACCACGACCGTCGCCGTGAACGTCGCTTTGGCCTTGGTCAAACAAGAACATTCGGTCATTCTCGCCGAGTTAAAAACCTACTTTGGCGGCGTAGCCTTACAACTCGGCGTGGATAATCAGATCAATCTGGGAACTCTACTCGATTACATAAATCCCGAGAAAATCAACCCGATAACGCTGGACAAATACTTAACCAATCACAAAACAGGGCTGAAATTGCTGCTCGCTCCGCAAAACCTGCGAGATCCGAGGGATATCACTCCCCAACTATCCAAACTCGTCATCAACGAGCTGGCAGGCATGGCCGACTACACGCTCGTCGACCTCCCCGCACAACCCTCCATCGTTACGCGCATGGCGGTGCAACACTGCAATTTCCTCGTGGTGGTGCTGGACCCGGAAGAGATTTGCGTGGCTGGGGCGCAGTCGATGTTGTCGTTGATCCAATCTTGGGGAATTACCGGTGATTCGATAGGCGCCGTGGTGGTGAAACACACGCCGGACACATTATTCATGAATCTTCATCCGCTTCGATCGAGTCTAAGCTGTAAAATTATTGGCATGATACCCCCCGATCCTGACTTGTGCGTGTTGGCCTTGAATACCGGTTCCCCCGGCGTAATATCTCAACCTGAAAGCAACTTTGCCGTGGCCCTATCGGATCTGGCGACCCGACTCGCGAAGGATCAAATAGCCGCATTAACCTTCTAATCCGCATTTTCAAGAAAAACAACCACGGAGATTTTAATATTAATGTTTACTTAAAACAGCGCGTCACCGCGTGTCTATGCTACGCGAAAACACGCTGGTATTTGCATGATAGACGCACTGTTTTAAATTAGAAATCCTATAAGATAGAATTTAATAGAGCAGTCCACCGTCATTTGGACGGCTGCAATCGTTTAATGGCAACAACCGGGAGAAATGCGTATGAGTAGCATCAATGAACCCACAATCGTCGCACTCGAACGTCCTGCCCGATCAACCCAATCGCCGGTAGTGCTTTGCATCGATGACGATCCGCAGGTTTCCGATGTGATCCGGGATAGATTGGATATCTACGACGTCAAAGTGTTGTCGGCTTATGATGGCATGCAGGGCCTTTGGCTGGCGGTCACCAAAAAGCCGGACGTAATCATCACCGACTTGCGTATGCCTATGGGAGATGGAGCCGCAATAATCGAATGTTTGAAGCGCAACGCCAAAACCGCCTCCATTCCGATTATTGTGCTGACCGCCAAATGCGAATCCGGTCTACAGCGCCACATGGAAAAGATCGGCGCGGACAGATTCCTGACCAAACCGATACATTTTAAGGACTTGCTCGAAGAACTGCGACGTTACATTAAGGTACAGCCGAAGGAAGAAGAAGGATAAAGGGCTCGGTAATCTTATTTTGTGTTTTCGCACTTTCGAGTTTTCGTTTTTAAATTACCTGCGGCAAGGTGTGGCGTTAACCTGGTTGTACATCTGACTTTGGGCGGGCCATCTACCTAAAATCGATGTTTACGCGACCAGGTTGGATTTTTCATGCCGCACACTAGCCTGACCGGCAGCCAGTGCTTTTCATGCCGCACACATGCCAACGATGAACGTGGGCATGGCACCGGGCAGCCAGCGCCACCCTAGCTTGTATCTTCCCGCCAATTCCGGTTAAAATATCCCTAATCCTCTGTGGCATTGTCTTGCGATGTTTTACCGGTAATGGATCGGGCACATGTTTTTCCTCATCCCTTACGGAACCGATGCGCCGATTTATCATTGGCCGATCATCACGGTTTTGATGATTGCCGTGAATTGTGTCGTATTCGGCCTGGAGTTGGCATATCCCGAGCAGGTTGAGCCTTTTATTTTGACATTTGGCAACGGATTGCATCCGGCACAGTGGATAACGTCCAATTTCATGCACGCCGGAATCATGCATCTTGCCGGCAATATGTTTGCTCTATGGTCGTTCAGCCTGATCATCGAAGGAAAGCTTGGTTGGTTCAAGACCCTGGTGCTATATTTCGGCATGGGCGTCATTGAATCGGCGATCGTGCAGTATATGATGCTCGGATCGCACGTGGGCGGCGGAGGATTGGGGGCCTCGGGAATAATCTACGGCTTAATGGCCATGAGCCTGATTTGGGCCCCGGAAAACAAAATACAGTGCTTCCTCGTTGTCATTCTGTTTTTCATCCGCACCGCCGATTTCGAAATAAGCGTCATGGCCATGGTCGGCCTGATGCTCTTGCTCCAGATTACGGTTCAGTTTTTCATTGGCATGCAAATTTCCAGCGAGGTAATGCATATACTCGGGGCCGCCGTGGGTTTTGCAGTTGCCATGGCTTTGCTCAAGGCGCGATTGGTCGATTGCGAGAACTGGGACGTCTTTTCAGTCTTGGCCGGTCGGAACAAAATGACCGAGGAAGAGCGAGAACAGGCCGAAGATAAAAAACAAGCGAGCCAAGAACAACCGGAAGAAAAAATAAATCGGCAAAGCTTACAAGAAACCGCGATTAAAGAAATCCATGAGATTATCCAGAGTGCCCAGCCCCAACTTGCCCTGAAGTTTCATCAACGCATGTCGCGTGAATTGCGCGAGTGGATTCTGCCCCAAAACGACTTGTTCAATCTCATCGTGGCCTTGCATAAAAACAAACTGTGGTCCGAATCGGTTCCCCTTATGAAAGAATATCTGAAGCGACATCCGCAAGAGTCGGCTCTAATGCAACTGAAGCTTGGACAAATTCTTGTGACCGTCGAAAACCGTCCGGTCCAAGCGCTGAAACTGCTCTCCGAGATCAACGTGTCTGAGCTTGACGCCCGCCAGAGCGAGTTTCTCCAAAAACTCCGGGCAAAGGCCGAACAACTTCGCGACCAAGTCCCATACGAAATATCCGACCAAGAGCAGTGATTTAAGGTTGTTTTCAATTATTGGCTGAAAAGTCATAATTCATCATTCATCATTTTTATTCATCACCCGCGGCAAGTGGCAGACCAACCCGTCGCTGGGTATCCTTGAGGCCTAACATCGTAGCTTTCCTGTCGGATAATCTGCTTCGGCACTGGCGTAAGGAATACAGGTAGGCTTTAGGCTTTAAACTGCTGTATTTCCGGCTCTAATGTTGTTTCCTTGTCGTAAAACATTGCCGAGACAGGGCAGGGGGGCATAAAAATCTTTTTCCCGGGCATCTTGCACCAAGACTGTGATTTTGGCATCATATTGCACAATAAACAGTTCATTTTCGGTTGTTTCCTGACATGCCGTTTGGCCGCAACCAAACCGCGACCGACCAACCGACCATGCTATCGCATGGTACCCG
>JBEKGL010000400.1:0-4268 GCA_050012815.1 Thermoguttaceae bacterium | reverse complement strand
GTACATCATCGTGGGTTTCTTTCCTCCCTCTTCGGCCACGCGGATCATGTACCGTGGGGAGCCGTTGCCGTTGGACATCGGGCAAATGGCTTCAAAAAGGCCGGCCGGATGTATCCGCCGCATAGGCAGTGGCGACTGCACGTGCTTGGGATGGACCACCCATGCCTGTGACGAATTGGGCAAAAACGCCCGCACTGCCAAGGCACGGCGTCCGGCATCGTTCACCTCGTGAGGTCCCAGCAATTCAAAGGGATTTTCGTGTCTTCCTTCAATTAGTCGACCGATGTTTTCCAAACAAAGGTTGGTACGCACGCAAACCTCCTTGCGATGGGCTATAGGCTATGGCTGTAGGCTATAGGCCGAAAACTCCAAAATTTTCGTTGTGTTAAAAGTGAGGAAGTAGGCATCCTAAATCGAAGTGACTAAGTTGGCCGCAGGCGAATCAAACGATGTCCTACATTTTTTATGGTCATGTTCAGGCGATGCCTTAACATAACAGGTATTATACACCCCATACATTTTAACCATATATCGGCGGCAACGCTAAGCCCCCAATTTACCGGTTGCTGGTGTTGTTTTGTATTCGGTCCGGCCAAAGTGCGGTGGGGGGCGTCCATTCGGAGTTGACGGCACTCAACCGAATGGACACTCAGCAGATGGTCCATGCGTTGCCATAAATCTGCATGCTTTATGGGGACCATATACCCAAAAAATTCCCATTGCCATTTGTTCTCCCGCCACTCGGATATGCTATACTGCATCCCCTGCCGGATGTATGGGGAACAAGAGGTCAACGTCACTCGAGATGGCTGATCTAATGATTCTAACGCCCGAATAATAGTCAACAGGTCAAGCCGTTCCCCTGATACGCCGGGTTCGATGTCGCCCACCTGGAATTGGGCCACCCCATTGGCTTCTTTTAACATAAATTGCCAGTGCCCTGGATTATTGTCCCGGGCTGTTTCGACAAACAGCAAATAATGGGGTTTATCTCCCTTTACCTGCTCTGTTATCTGCGTGACCATGTGTCGTTTCCTGCAAAATAATATAACGGCTGGATACAACTATCCAGTTTATTTAGCTATAATCGGCCACTTGGCTTACCAGCTTTTGCTCACCGTTAATAATGACCTATACTAATCTTTTTGCCTATTTTAACGGGCACTGCTTATCCTTGATGTATAGATATGTTTGTTCATGGTCCTTTTTTTTAATTCTGCCATAACCACATGGCAGATAGCATGTTAATTTACTTCACCCAATCCCAGGTATTTTCACCCGGGGCTAAATAGATTTGCTTTAAGTATGTGATTTCAGGAACGCTCAACTTTAAAATGATTGATACCACTTCCCGGAGTGCGCCGTGACAAGTTAGAATCGTCTAATCCTTCTGTACTGCTCCTAACAAGTTTAATACTCTGAACCCTGAACCCTTTTTTTAACGGTTGGGATGGCAGTGGATGCACTTGTAACCGGCGCCGGGGGGTTTCTCGGACGATATATCGTCGAACGGCTTCTTTCCCGAGGCGATCGTGTAAGAGCGCTTGGCCGGAAGCAATACCCTGAATTGCAGGCCCGCGGCGTGGAGGTTGTTCGCGCCGATTTGTGCGATCGCGATTCGGTGGTGAATGCCTGCCGGTCGGTGGACATGGTGTTTCATGTGGCGGGAATTGCCGGCCTGGGCGGACGTTGGAAGGATTTTTATAGAATCAACACGCTGGGCACGCGCTGGGTCATCAAGGGCTGCCGCCGGCATAAAGTGGGCCGATTGGTTTATACCAGCAGTCCCAGCGTGATCTTCGATGGAAACGATCAATGCGGAGTGGACGAATCGGCCCCTTATCCGCGTCGCTGGCTATGTCACTATGCGCATTCAAAGGCCCTGGCCGAGCAGGAAGTGTTGTCGGCCAACGGCGTCGATGGTCTGTTGACATGCGTGCTTCGGCCGCATTTGATGTGGGGCCCGCGCGACCGATCGCTTATACCGCGAGTGTTGGACCGCGCCCGATGCGGCCGACTCATACGGGTGGGCGACGGGACAAACCGGATCGATACTACTTATGTGGAAAACGCGGCCGATGCGCATATTCAGGCCGCCGATGCCCTTAAGCCCGGCTCGGCTGCGGCCGGGAAAGCGTATTTTATCAGCCAGGGCGAGCCGGTTAATTGTTGGGATTGGATTAATAAGCAACTTGCCTTGGCCGGACTGCACCCAGTGCGAAGATCGGTTTCTTATGCCACGGCCTGGAAAGTGGGGGCCTGTTTCGAGGCAATATATCGAGTATTTGGTTTGCAGGGCGATCCGCCGATGACGCGATTCCTTGCCGCCCAGATGGCACGATCGCATTACTTCAGCATCGCCCGGGCCAAAGCCGATTTCGGCTACTCGCCCGCCGTTTCCACCGACGAGGGTATGCGAAGAACTGCCGAATGGAGTCAGTAAGGATTAGCTACTTGCTCATTATTCTGGAAAAGTTAGTCAGAGAAAGGCAGATTTTCACGATTTTTAGTGCATTGACCAACCCATCGGAGTGGATAAATGCTCATTTTATGGATCGAATTTTTTTGCCGCTTGCCAGAAAACCTGTAAGGATGTAACCTCACCTGTTTGAATTGATGTTGAGGATATAAGGTAATGGTTGCCGAACGGTCTGAACAGCAGCGGGTTGTCATTACAGGCGTGGGGCTTACCGCGCCTAACGGCAATTCGCTGCCCGAGTTTCGCCAGAGTCTGCTTTCAGGCCGCAGCGGCGTAGTTGCCTACGAAACCCGCTATTTTGGCCCCACTTTGGCCGGAGTGTGCAATTTCGATGAACTCCGTTATCAGAAACGCAAGGCAGTCCGCCGCGGCACCCGAGCGGGAGGCATAGGCATATATTGCGCCCACGAGGCCGTTGCCGACGCCGGCTTGGATTGGCCGAATGTAAATAAATCGGCCGTGGGCATTTATGTGGGCGTGACCGAACACGGCAACGTGGAAACGGAAAACGAACTATATCTGCTCAAAGGCTACGATTACGACACGCAATTCTGGTCGCACCATCACAATCCTCGCACGGTTGCCAACAATCCGGCCGGCGAAATTTCGGTGAATCTAGGCATCACCGGTCCGCACTACACCCTTGGCGCGGCATGTGCGGCGGGCAATGCGGGAGTTATTCAAGGCGTGCAGATGTTGCGCCTGGGCGAGTGCGATATCGCGCTTTGCGGCGGCGTTTCGGAGAGCATTCATACCTTCGGGATTTTCGCCAGTTTTCGCAGCCAGGGGGCATTGGCCAAAAATGAATACCCGACCAAGGCGTCCAGGCCCTTTGATCTGGATCGCAACGGCATAGTGGTGGCCGAAGGCGGTTGCATGTTCATTCTTGAGCGATTTACCGAGGCCAAAGCCAGGGGCGCGAGGATTTACGGCGAGGTTGCCGGTTATGCCATGAATAGCGACGCCACCGATTTTGTCCTGCCCGATCCCGTCCGCCAGGCCCAGTGCATCGGCTTGGCATTGAAACGCGCCGCCTTGAATGCGGAGGACGTGGACATTGTCAGCACGCACGCCACCGGGACCGCCTCGGGCGACATTCAGGAATGTTTGGCGCTAAGGCGAGTTTGGCGCGAAAACGGCCACACGGCGTTCAACAACACCAAGAGTTTCATCGGTCATGCGATGGGCGCAGCCGGTGCCTTGGAACTGGCCGGCAATCTGCCTTCTTTCGCCGACGGAGTTTGCCACCCCACGATCAACCTCGAACGGCCGGATCCAGAATGCACGCTGCCGAACCTGGTTGCCAATCAGCCCCGCGAATTGGGCGCGGTGAAAACCATTTTGAACAATTCCTTCGGCATGTTGGGAATCAATTCAGTAGTGATTGTGAAAAAAGTTTAATTTTATAATCAAAAAAGTTTAAAAACCCTGATATAGCGAGTGTTTAAAGCATGATTGCCGCCGAGATCAAAAAAGCGGTGCTTGAAATTTTGGCCGATATCGCCCCGGACGAAGATTTGAGCAACTTGAAAGAGGACGTCCCGTTCCGCGAGCAGTTGGAAATGGACAGCATGGATTTTCTCGACATCGTGATGGAGTTGCGAAAGCGCTATCGCATCCAAATTCCCGAGGAAGATTACGGCCAGTTAGCCAGCATGTCCAGCACGGTGAATTATCTCGAGCCACGGATGAAAGACGTGGTGAAATAAGAGATTTGAGATTTGAAATTTGAAATTCGGGATTCGGGGTGGTCACTTTAGTGACCCACTGTGTAGCTCCCACTGTATGG
>JBEKGL010000399.1:0-4271 GCA_050012815.1 Thermoguttaceae bacterium | reverse complement strand
GCACGGCGGGAATGTGCTCTTCCAGCACCACGCCCGTGGCCACGCCCGTGCCCGGATTCGAGACGACAATCGACATCACCACCTGTTCGCCGATCAGCACTTTTTCCGGTGCCGACATTTCCAGGGCCAGTTTCGGCCGGGTGGAGATGGTGCGGGCGGATGCGTCCGCGCCGAAGTGGACCGTTGCCACGCTGCCGATTTCGCCTTCGGCCGTGGGCATTACCTCCATTTCGACCGACGATTCCTGGCCCGGTTGAAGCGTGCCTATGGTCCAGACGATCTCGCCGCGGGCACCTTGCGAGGCCCTGGGTGTTGTGCCGAGCAGTTTTGTTCCCCTGGGCGTTTGGTCGCGGATTTCCACTTGTCCGGCTGGAATTGTGCCCGTGTTGCGAACCGCGATCTTGAACACCGCCGGTTTGCCCACTTGGATTTCATTTTGGGCGAATTTTTGGATGGTCACTTGAGGAGTTTGTGCGCCCTCGAGTTGTTTTGAGCCTGGTTGCCCGGTTCCGTCGCTGTTTGCGAAATTCTCGGCGCCGGAATTTCCCGCATTTGGGCCGGAATTGCGATCCCGTCCCTTATCGGCGGTTTGCGCAAGGGCCCTGGGCGCGGTTGACGGATCGGCCTTGAACGGAGCAGGCTCCCGGCCGTTGGACGATGAAGGAGTCGTGCCGGCCGGGCGATTGCCGTAGCGATCGGCCGGTTTTCCCAATGCGGAATGACCATCGGGCGGATTTCCCGCGTCGGCATAACGATCCGCGATTCCACTGGCGGCATAAGAGCGGTCGGCCGCGCTCCGCCCGGCAGGATATTGCTCGACCATCGGCGGGTAGGATGGATTTTGCTTTGATAGTGAATGTCCGGCATTGCCCTCCGGATTGCCGCGGTTAAAACTCGGACCGGCATTGGAAGGACTATTGAGGTTGGGTCCCACGAGTTGTGGATATCGCGATTGGTCCGCGTTGGCGCCGGTTGGCGGCGGATCGAGCGCCGCGGCATCAGGGATGGTATTATCGGGCAGCGTTTGTGGAACGACCTGGTTGCCTGGCAATCCACCTTTATGTGATGTCAGACCAAAGGGATCCGCGCCGGGATGAGCGGCGGAATCGGCGGCCGGGGCGTCGGCGGCGACTCTTTTCACCCGGGAATCCTTAATGGATTTTTTATCGAATGAATTATCGTCAGCCGGTCCGGCCCGAAGCGTGTTGTCTCGTAAAGGATTAACCGTGTAATTTGGGGATGTGGTTTGTGTGTCGGGTCCACGCAACGGAGATGCATTATCGGCCGCGGTATTGTCCGGGGAATATCTATCGACTGTGCCTCGCTGGGCGTAGGCATAGGCGATTAGGCCCAGAACAACAGTTATCGCCAACACACCAATACGGAAGAAAAGACGTTTCATGGGAAATCCCCAGGAAAAGGATGAGATTTGTGGGAAAATC
Organism: Thermoguttaceae bacterium; assembly: GCA_050012815.1. GTDB lineage: Bacteria > Planctomycetota > Planctomycetia > Pirellulales > Thermoguttaceae > JBEKIK01. The sequence continues at coordinate 2,829 of JBEKGL010000399.1, read as the reverse complement.
GGCTATCCGGGAAATTTAGGCAAGCTGTATCTACAATAAAACCAATAATCGCCCTATTTCCAGACAGTCGGCCCGGTAAGTACCAGAAATAGTCATATAAGAAAAGGGCAATATTTCAGGCGCCAGGAGATTGGGGATTAGGGTTTGGGGGATGAGTAATAGGGGTGGGCACTTTACTGCCCACTTGTGGATAAATAGATTGTTGTTTATAGGGTCATGTATTGGAAAATAAGCCTGATTTGGTAAATATGGTAAATATCAATCCCAGCGGAGATGTCTAATGAGTGAAAAAGTGGCCGTGGTATTGGCTGCCGGCAAAGGCACGCGCATGAAATCCGATTTGCCCAAGGTCCTGGTGCCCGTTTGCGGCCGGCCGATGATCGAATATGTGCTCGATGCCTTGACGGCAGGCGGCATTCAGCGAATCATTGCCGTGGTTGGGTATCGGGCGGAACTGGTCCGCTCAGCCCTGGGCGGCCGAAAAAACTTGTCTTTTGCCTTACAAGCCGAGCAATTGGGCACCGGACATGCAGTTATGGTATGCCGGGAATTGCTGGCCGATCACAACGGGCCGGTCATGATCGTTGCCGGAGATGCGCCATTGATGCAGGCCGATTCGGTCGCGGCCCTTTTGGCCGAGTGCCAGCGCAGGCCGGCCGCGTGTGTGATTGGCACCGCTTATGCCGAGAATCCGGCCGGATTGGGAAGGATTGTCCGCGACAAGGACGGAAATTTTCTGGCCATTGTCGAGCACCGCGATGCCACCGAACCCCAGCGGCAAATCAAGGAAGTGAGCATGAGTTATTATGTGTTCGATTGTCAAAATATGCTCGATGCCTTAAACTACATCCGTTCGGACAACGATCAGGGCGAGTATTATATAACCGACCTGCCCGGCGTACTGCTTTCCCGCGGTCTTGAAGTTCGGGCTCTGCCCGTCCTTAAGCCTTGCGAAGTGCTGGCCATAAACAGCATGGAAGAACTTGCGGTGGTGGAAGCGGAATTGTTAAAAGGGATGAAAGATGAAGGATGAATAAAACCGCTTGCGGTTTCGCGGGGCTCTCGCATTTGAGTCAAAAAACTCCGGGAGCAAGCTCCCGGGCTAAACGACTAATATGAAGTTAATCAAACTGTAAACTGAAAACTGTAAACTCAAAATGAACTCCATGAAACTTTTTACCGGGCGGGCCCATCCGGGTTTGGCGAAAAAAATCTGCGAATACCTGGGATTGCCCTTGGGCCGGGCGATCATGGGCAATTTCCCCGACGGCGAAATCTCCTGCAAAATCGACGAAGACGTCCGCGGCCGCGACGTATACATCATCCAGCCCACCTGCCCGCCGGTCAACGACAATCTCATGGAACTATTGATAATGACGGACAGTTTCAAGAGGGCAAGCGCCGAACGGATTACCGCCGTGATTCCGTATTACGGCTACGCCCGGCAAGACCGCAAGGACGAAGGCCGCGTGCCCATCACGGCCAAACTCGTGGCGAACATGATCACCCGCGCGGGCGCGGGACGCGTTGTGGCCATGGATCTGCACACCGCGCAAATTCAAGGCTTCTTCGATATCCCCATGGACCATCTGTACGGCGCGCCGGTAATCGACGATTACATCAAGACCATGGGACTTGAGGATGATTTTGTGGTCGTCAGCCCGGACGAGGGAAGCATAAAACGGGCAATGGCGCACATTGCCCGAATCGGCGGACGCCTGGCGATTATCGATAAACGCCGCAGCAGCGCGGAAAAAACCAAACAAGCCCACGTAATCGGGGGCAACGTCGAAGGCCGGGTGGTCTGGATCTTCGACGACATGATCAGCACGGCCGGATCGATTTGCGGGGCAGCCGAAATGATGAAGGCCGGCGGCGCCCGGCAAATTTATCTTGCCGCCACCCACGGGGTTTTGTGCGATTCGGCCGTGGAAAGGATCCAAAAAGCGCCGGTCGATAGGCTTATTATTACCGACACCATCCCCCTGCCGCCGGAAAGACAGATACCCAAAATCACAATCCTCAGCGTTGCCCCCCTGCTGGGTGAGGCGATAAAGCGCATCCACCGCAACGAGTCGGTTAGCCACTTATTTGGGTGATAAAAATCAAAAATTTCTTTGCCTGGGATTGTAATTCTTTGTTTTTCGGCCAAAATAATAGGTTCGCGTTTTTTGAAAGAGTAATTGAGAGTTACTTGCCCTCACCCCGGCCCTCTCCGGGCACCGACCGAAGGTTGGTCGGGAGAGGGGACATAAATTTACAAGCCCTCTCCCAAAGGGAGAGGTGATAACTTAACCAAACCCTACCCCAAAGATAAAGGGGTTTTTATCGGAATTGCTATTCGAGGATGCCCATGGCCGAACAAATGCTTGTAGAACTTCGCGATCAGCGGGGAAAGCTCAATAACCGCCGCCTGCGCCGGAGCGGAAAAATACCGGCCGTGCTATACGGACACGGCGAGGAAAACGTTTGCTTGGACGTTTCCGCCGAGACCCTAAGTACGGCATTGCGGCACGGCAGCCGTCTGGTGGATTTGACCGGGGCGGTCAACGAGTCGGCCTTTATCCGCGACGTGCAATGGGATACGTGGGGTACGCACGTTTTGCACGTCGATTTTACCCGCATCTCGGCCGACGAAGTGGTCGAAGTCACCTTGACCATCGAACTCCGCGGCGAGGCCCCGGGCGTGCGCGCAGGCGGCATCGTGGATCAGCTTATCCACGACGTGGAAATCGCCTGCCCGGCCGGTTCGATTCCCGAAAAATTGCAGGTGAACATCAACCACCTGAAACTCGAAGATAAAATCACCTTGGCGGAATTGCATATACC
>JBEKGL010000398.1:0-4280 GCA_050012815.1 Thermoguttaceae bacterium | reverse complement strand
CGCATTGGCCAATGCGACCGGAACCATCACCGGCCACCAGGTGCTGCTCGGCTCCGCCACACTGACAGTCGGAGGAAACGATCAATCCACGTCCTTCTCCGGAGTTATTTCCGGAACCGGCGCCCTGGTCAAGATCGGCACAGGCACGCAAACCCTTACCGGCAATAATACGTATGAAGGAGGCACGACCTTAAACGGCGGTTACATCGCCGTTTCTTCACTCAGCACCGTTCCTTCACTCGCCAAGCTGGGACTCGGCGCTTTGACGTATAACGGCGGCGGAATAAAGTTCCTCAGCTCCTTTGATCCCACAACACGCGCGTTTACAATCAATTCCGGTGGCGCCGCATTTGATACAAATGGTTATACAATTACGATCAACAATGCCCTCTCGGGCACCGGCGGCATTACCAAGGCCGGTTCGGGCACGCTCGTTTATAAAGTCGCCAACACTTACTCGGGCAACACCGCCATTACCGGCGGCACGCTGAAAGCCTCCGCCGCCAACGTCATTCCCAGCGGCAGCGGCTGCGGAAACGTCTCCGTCGCCTACGGCGCTACCCTCGACTTGAACGGCTACAGCCAAACCATCAACGGCCTCACCGGACTGGGAACGGTCGACAACGGTTCCGGCTCTTCCACTTACACCATATCCCTGGGCGGCAACAATGCCGACAGTCAGTTCTACGGAAACATCAAAAACACCTACGGCAAGGTTAGTCTTAACAAAATCGGCACGGGCACGCTCACCATCAGCAGCGCCGCCAACACCTATACCGGCTCCACGTTGATTACCGGCGGCACACTCAAGCTGGGCGCCACCGCGGCCGGACTTTACGAAGGAATGTTATCCAGTTATTTCGACACCTCCTCGGCCAATCCCAAAACCGCCGTCCAACTCACCACCGTCGAGGCCAACACCAGCTTTGGCGCCACCCAGACCTGGGTCTATTCCGGATACATCTACAATTCCGGCAGTTCCAGCGTCACCTGGACTTTCGCCGAAAACTTCGACGACGCCGCTCGACTGCTAATCGACGGCGTACAGGTTCTTTATAGCACAACCTGGAGCGATCAGACCACGGGCACGCGCACTCTCACGCCCGGTCTGCATTCCTTTGAACTGCGCGTCGGCGGCAACGGCACTCCCAACGGACCCAACGGCACGGGCGTAAGCAGCACCGGGTTGGGCGTCGCTTACAGCACCAACGGCGGCACCTCTTATTCCGCGCTTACCGATCCCGGCAACGGCAGCTTGTTCCGCCTTTCCAGTTCATTAAACGGCTCCCTGCCCTCCACCAGCGCGGTGGTCATGTCCTCCGATACCACCTTCGATTTGAATAATTACGCCACCACGATAGGCTCCTTGGCCGACGCCGACGGAACTCCAGCCGGCCACCGAGTGCTCCTCGGCACGGGCACGCTCACCCTCGGCGGCAACGGCACTTCCACTGCCTTTTCCGGCGTAATTTCCGGTTCCGGCGGCCTGATCAAAAACGGCACCGGCGTATTCACGCTTCAAGGCCAAAACACTTATGCCGGTACGACAACTATCAACTACGGCGCTATAAAAACCGGCGCCGATAATGTCCTGCCCTCCGGCGCGGGAAAAGGAAACGTCGCAATCGCCTCCGGGGCAACGCTCGATCTGGGCGGTTACAGCCAAATCATCAGCGGACTCACGGGCGCCGGAACGGTCGATAACACCGCCGCGGCGAATTCCGTCCTGACTATCGGGGCGAACGACGCCGGCTCGACGTTCAGCGGAATCGTCAAAAACACATCCGGCAGCCTCTCGCTCATTAAAAACGGCACGGGCGCGATCATCCTTTCAGGATCAAACTCATATAGCGGCGCGACATCCGTGGCCTGTGGCGTGCTGGAAGCCGCAAACGCCTCGGCCTTGGGCAGTGCAGCGGCCGGCACTTCCGTGGAAAGCGGCGCAAGCCTGCGCATCCTGCAATCCTTGACCATCGCCAATGAAACGCTTTCCTTGAGCGGCACGGGCGCCGGCAGCGGCGCTCTGCACGTCGGCGCAAGCGCGGTGGTGAATTACGGCGGCGCGATAAACCTGGCCGACAACGCCTCGATCAACGTCGATGCCAATTCAACGCTAAATTTGACCAGCGCACTGGGCATAAACGGATCGAATAAGGATCTGACCTTCGTCACCGCCGCCGGGGCATCCGCCGTCCTGAGCGGCGCTTTGGATCTGGGCGCAGGCGACTTGTACAAAAACGGCAGCGGCGCATTGGTCATCAATGGAGACATACTCTCGATAGCCACAGCGACCATCGCGGACGGATCGTTGCAGGTAAATTCCCTATCGGCCTCCATCGACGATATCACCGGCAGCGGCGATTTGATCGTCGGCAACGGTTCTTCGGCCGCGCTGCTTTCGGCCGATTCAATCGCGGTAGACTCCTTGACCATTGCCGCCGGCTCGAAAATAACCTTAAGCGCCATCTCGGGTGGCCCATTGTCCGACGTCATGCAACCGGTGCCGGAACCGTCTAGCATCCTATTGCTAAGCCTTGCCGCCGTGACGCTGTTGGGCCTCCGCTTTTCACTGCTTAAGGTATCCGCTATATCCTGAAATCACGGATGAAAACACCAATAGCGCCAATCCCAGCGCCAATAGCGTTTTGGTCCGGGTGCTGGTATTTTTCCATTCGCCCAAAAAAATACCCAGGATCGTGCTAAACAGGATCGCGCTTGCCATTAGCACCGCCCAGCCGATATAAGAGATATCGCCCATGGCCGGTTCTCCGGTCTTAAAGCATATAAACTGCGAACACCAGATTGCGCCCGCCACGGAGGCAAAAATCAGGTTGGGAACAATCGGCGCGGATGATTTCGCATAATCGCCGATGGTCTTATTCTTGAGATTTAAGAATAAACACCATGTTGCATTTACGACAAATCCGCCCAAGAGCACGACGACCAGCACGGGCATGCCTTTCCAAGTATTGCTGGTTATCGGCGCGGTGGCCATTGCGATTTTTTCAATGTTTGGGCCGCCTTGCAGGCCAAAGCTCATGGCCGCGCTCATCAATCCGGAGAAAATCGCCACCAGCAATCCTTTTTTAAAATTAAATTCGGCCACGGCGGCTTTCTTTTGTTCTTCGGGCAATTCGTTTTCCTTACTCATGCCTGCCCCGCCCACAAACACGATGCCCAACAGCGAAACCAGCACTCCGCCCAACGACGCCAACCCGGCTTGTGTTTGCACCAACTCCGTGAAATTGCCCTTAATGATCGGGGGAACGATTGTGCCGGCAGCGGAACACAGCCCGCAGCCGATGGCCAAGCCCAAGCCCACGCCAAGATAGCGGATCATCAATCCCCAAGTCAGACCGCCGATGCCCCACATCGCCCCGCACAGGAAACAATAACCTACTTGCTGTGGCGGCGAAGCCCTAAGCACCGAAATCACGTTCGGCGACGTTGAGAAAGCCAGCACCCACGGCACGATAATCAGGCCCGCCACGGCATATATCATCCAGTAACTTTCCCATGCCCAGTTCTTGACCTTTTTAAAGGGCAGGTAAAAAACCGCCCCGGCCAATCCGCCTAACGTGAAAATCATTATTCCCAGCGCGGGATTGGCGACCATATCCGCGGTTTCAGCAAACAGTGGCATAACGGCTCCTTCCCTTTTGGATTGTTACTAACGTTTCGACAACACATCCTTCTCGTACTGTTTGACTACATCCAGCCATGCCCGTCCGGGCGGGACGTTCGATTTCTGGCAATAGTAATACCACACCGCGCCTAAGGGCAGAATTTTTTGTTCTTCCAGCAATGCCAGCCGGGCGGTGAAATCGCCCTCGGCCTCCACGCGCCGGAGCGTATCGATCGGCTCCAAAAGCGCGGCCAGCAGGGCCTTGAGCATCGAGCGCGAGCCGATGATCCAGGCCGCCACGCGGTTGATGCTGGCGTCGAAATAATCCAGCCCGATGTGTACCCGACCCAGATAATCGCCCCGCACCAACTCCTGGGCGATGGCCATCAATTCGTCGGTCAGCGTTACCACGTGATCGCTGTCCCAGCGCACTCCCCGGCTGACGTGCAGTAGCACTTCGTCCAACCAAGCGAAGACCGAGGAAAGCTTGTCCGATATGACTTCGGTGGGATGGAAATGCCCGGCGTCCAGGCACAGCAATTTGCGATTGCGGACCGCGTAGCCCAGGTAAAACTCGTGCGATCCGACCACGTAACTCTCCGAACCGATGCCGAACAGCTTGCTTTCTACCGAATCGAGATTCAACGCCGGATCG
>JBEKGL010000397.1:0-4285 GCA_050012815.1 Thermoguttaceae bacterium | reverse complement strand
GGCGAACGGACTCCGCACGCCGATCCTTATGCACGCGGTTGCTTTATCGGGTTGACCTTGGCCCACGGCCGGGGACACCTGATTCGAGCCATTCTGGAAGGCGTAACCTATTCCATGCGCGACAGTCTGGATATCTTCGAGCATTTGGCCGTGCCGATCAAACAGATTCGCGCATCCGGCGGAGGCGCGCGGAGCGGCCTTTGGCGACAAATCCAGGCCGATATGTTCGGACGCAAGGTGGTAACAATCAACAGCGAGGAAGGCCCGGCCTACGGCGTGGCCTTGCTGGCTGCCGTGGGCGCGGGTACGTTTAAGGACATCCGCGAGGCCTGCACGGCTGTGATCCGGGTGGTTTCGGAAACATCGCCCAATCGCGATGCTAAAAAACGCTACGACAAGGCTTTCCCCCTGTACCAGCAGCTCTACCGCTCGCTGAAAAACGATTTTAAAGGCATCGCCGAATTGTAAAAAACATCGCCGAATAAAAAAGCATTGCCGAATTATAAAAAGCATTGCCGCACTGGAAAAAGGATGAAGGCGGAAGGATGAAGGATGAAAGAACTAATCAGAAACCGCTTGGGGTTTCGCAATCCATGCGCCCAATTATCTGGGGACAATAAGTCCGGCTTCCTTCTTCCTGATAAGCGAATACTCGCCGAGATTGTGCTTGTTTTCGCGGTTTTTTTTCTTCAAGGCGCCTGGCCCGTTCCGGATGTGAACGAGCCGTATTACCTGGGCAAGACGATTCATTATTGGAATCCGACTTGGACGGTGGGCGATTTCTTTTTGGACTCGAAGGACACACACAAGGTTTTTTATCTCACTTTCGGATGGCTTTCGCTGTGGTTGAGGCCCGCCGCCCTTGCCTGGACCGGCCGGATTATTACCTGGTGGCTTTTGGCATGGTCCTGGCGGCGCTTGAGTTTCGCCGTGCTGCCCAGGCCCGGCTGGTCGATCCTGAGCGCCGCGTTGTTTGCCATGCTTATGGATAACTGCCACATGGCCGGCGAATGGGTGATCGGCGGGGTGGAAGCCAAGGGTTTCGCCTATGTGTTCGTATTTTTGGGCCTGGAATCGCTGGTAAAAAACCGTTGGAATCGAACTTGGCTCATGCTTGGCGCAGCCTCGGCGCTGCACGTATTGGTGGGCGGTTGGGCGGCCGTTGCGGCCATGTTGGCCTGGCTTTTGATCGGACGCGGCCGGCCTGGACTGCGAACGATGTGGCCCTCGTTGTTGGGCGGACTTCTGCTGGCCCTGCCGGGATTACTGCCCGCCTTGTTCTTAAACGCCCATGCCGATGCGGAAACCATTCGGCAGGCAAATCAAATCTATGTTTTCGAGCGATTGTCCCATCACTTGGACGTCTTTCATATATACCCTGAGTTTATATTTCGATTCGCGCTCTTGACGTTGCTCTATTTCGCATTGAGTTGGCGAATATCGCTCGTTAGCGGCCATGGCGCGACCGACCAACCGACCATGCCGACCAATGCTTCGCATCGGTGCCCGATGGTGCCCGTCGGTGCCCGTCGCGGCTTTACAACGGATGCCAGAAACAAGGACGCCGGGAACAACGACGTTAAATCATCAATAAATCGGTTTCGTGCGTTCGTTATCGGGACCATAGCCATCGCCATGACAGGCGCCGCCGTCAATATGCTGGTGTTTTTCGACCGCGATCTGGTGGCCGGATTGTTGCGATATTATTGGTTCCGGCTATCCGACGTGGCAGTGCCCTTGGGCGTGGCAATGCTAGGATGCTGGTGGATCGTGGATTCGCGGCCCAATCGGTCGACGATTGGCCGTTTCGCGGCCGTTTTGACGGGCCTGGCGGTGATCTATCATTTCGGCTCATTGACAGTCCAGCGGTTGCGGCCCGATGCGCCTCGGGCAGAGCGTCTGGCAAATCCACTGGCCTGGCAGGAGGCATGCACTTGGGCGGCCGATGAGCGTAACACGCCGCCCGCGGCCCGGTTTATCACCCCGCGCATGTCGCAGACGTTTAAATGGCACGCCCGCCGCGCGGAGGTTGCCACCTGGAAAGATGTGCCCCAGAACGCCCCTGAAATAGTGCAATGGCGGGCAAGAATACAAGATCTTTTTGCCACCGACGGCAGCGATCCCGAGTATCGCTGGTACGAATCCCTGAACGAATTGGGCGCCCGCCGGATCGAGGAACTAGGCCGGAAATACCAAGCCGATTTTCTCATAACCGAGTCGATCGATCCTCCCTTGAATTTAAAAGTTGTCTACCGGAACGAAGGCTATATCATTTATAAATTAAGGGATTAGGGATTAGGGATTAGGGCGATAGTTCAAATGCAGAATTATGAATGCTGAATTGCTGAATAAACCAATGAAACCACTCGCGATTTCACGACGCCTACAGCCTAAAGTCTACAGCCTATAGCCTACCATGAAAGCCGTTGTTTTCGACATGGATGGTTTGATGTTCAACACCGAGGACGTTTACACTCTGGTAGGCACGGAATTATTGCGCCGCAGGGGGCACGAATTTACCCCGGAATTGAAAGACGAAATGATGGGGCTTAAGCCTCAAACGTCCTTCGAGATTATGATCCGCGCCTTCAATTTAGGCGAAACGTGGCTGGATTTGGCGGCCGAATCGAACGCCCTGTTTATCGGCTTATTGGACGAGCATCTAGCCACCATGCCGGGCCTGATCGAGTTGCTCGACGCCCTGGAGGCCGCCGACGTTCCCAAGGCCATCGCCACCAGCAGTTCCCGGGCTTTGATGGACGCCTGTCTAAAACGTTTCGACATGCACCGGCGTTTTCGCTTCTTTCTCACCGCCGAAGACATCGCCCGCGGCAAGCCCGATCCGGAGATCTATCTTACCGCCGCAGCACGTTTTGAGGTTAACCCGAGCGAGTTGCTGGTCTTGGAAGATAGTCAAAACGGGTGTAAAGCCGCGGCCTCGGCCGGCGCTTTTACCGTGGCCGTGCCTGCCCGGCACAGCCGCACGCACGATTTCAGCGCGGCCTCGTTGGTCATCGAAAGCCTGTCCGATCCCCGGCTCTACGCGGCCTTGGGGTTAAAATAGGCAACGTATATGCATCTGCAAATAAACCGCTTGCGGTTTCGCAATATATCTCGTGCAATACAAGCTGGTTCTCCTGTCTTTTGGATTAAGGAAAAATCCCGGCCCTCTTGACTATTATCCTACTAAAATGATACATTCAACAATACTCCAGGAACAGCTTTGCGAATGAGCGGTTTTACTGGAAAACCTAAAGGACTTGTACAAGGAGAAGCCGGATGCTCAAAACCCTTGGAATAGTCCAGGCTTGCTGTCATGCGCGACAATTTCATTGCAGGGCCGCCAGAAAACTTGGAGGACGATCGGTTCTGGAATGGGTCATCCGCCACGTGACCGATTCCCTGCGCCTGGACGGCGTGATCGTGCTGGTTTGCGATGACGCCGATCATCGTTTCATGCGAAATCTCGTACCCACCGACGTTCCCATATTCGTGGGCACCAAACCGGACAGCTTGGGCCGTTTTTCCCAGGCCCTGGAACAATACGCTACTGAAGACGTGGTGCGCATACGCGGCGACCATCTTTTTATCGACCCGGCGCTGATCGACCGCCTGGTGACCGCCGCCGCGGAGAATCCGCAATGCGACTACGTGAGCTACTGCTCGCGCGACGGCCGGCCGGCCGTCCTTTCGCCGGTGGGAGTTTATGCCGAATGGATCCGCGCAAGCGCCCTGCACAAAGCGGCCCGCCATGCAAAACATCCCGAGGAACGCGAACACGTCACAAGATTCATTTATTCCCATCCCGAAAAATTCAACATCCGCCTGATTCCCGCCCCGGCCGAAATCGACCGCGACGACGTGCGATTGACCATCGAGATGGAGGAGGATTGGGATCACATACTGACCATCTACGAGGCCCTGGGTCCGGATAAAATGGATTGGCGGCGGATCACCAATCTACTCGATCAGCATCCGGCCCTGCGCACCCGCATGGCCGCCCTGAACCGCGACACCGTTCACGCACAATGGTAACGATAAAAGGATGAAGGATGAAGGATGAAGGATGAAGGATGAAGGGATTTGTGTAAAAATTAATTCCGTGTTAAACTGAGGATAGTAACGCAAAACGTAAAAATAAACGAAAACGCCCAATAATATTCATCCTTCCCCCTTCCCCCTTCCCCCTTCCCCCTTCCCCCTTCATCCTTCATCCTTTCCCCCAATGCCCCTTTCTCAAATCCCAGTAGGCGCGTCTAGACATCATCGGCGTTTTCACCGCCCG
>JBEKGL010000396.1:0-4299 GCA_050012815.1 Thermoguttaceae bacterium | reverse complement strand
ATACCAGCGAGTAGCCATACAAGGCCCAAAGAAAGGTCATAAGACACATCAGGAAAATACATTGCATCATGACGCTCAGCACATTCTTGCGGCGGACCAGTCCGCAATAGAATAGCGCCAATCCCGGGGCCGTCATCATCAGCACCAAGGCCGAGGAGGTGAGCACCCAGGCGTTTTATCGGCAGGATTGAACTTGTCTACGTCGGCCGAGTCCTTGGGGGCCTGAATAACGGTGATCTGATCGCCCGGCGATTGGGCCTGGGCCGGCGAAATCCAGCAAAACCACGCGACAATTAAAAACAGGCCCGCGCTTACATAGCGCCTAAAGTCTCTACGGCTTATCATTATAGAAGTACCTCACCAGCTAAATGACATAGGAGCATTAATGCAAGGTTTTATGGCCTTGTAATGCAAATGAGTAAAATTGAACTATAGTAAGCAAATAGTGTGCCATAGAAATAAGCAGGATTGGATGAGAAATCTTAAGACTCTCTGCGACAAGACGTTATTGCTGATCGTGCAGAGAAAAAAGACATTTTTTTGACAGACTACTCAGCCGTTTGCCTATTTTCTGTGCAGGCGAATGACTTGAAGCGGGCAAATTTGTCACTGCACGTCATCTCCAAGGTGCATGTCATCAATCGCTCAGCTTGAGCTGCCAAAGGCAGAACGATAATTACGCTTTCTGTGCGTTTTCGCCGCCTTTGCCGTAGAGATTCCCTTCGCGGAATGCCGCCGCCATGGCCAGGGGGACTTGGGCCTCGGCAAGGACGACTTGGGCGCGGTTGCGGGCAACGGCGGCCTTCATTTCCTGTTCGCGGGCAATGGCGAATGCGCGGCGCTCTTCGGCCTTGGCCCGGGCAACGCGGGTGTCGGCCTCGGCCTGATCGGCCTGCAACCGGGCGCCGATGTTCTCGCCGACGTCGATGTCGGCGATGTCGATGGACACGATCTCGAAAGAGGTTTGGGCGTCCAGCCCGCGGTTCAAGACGGCCTTGGAGATTTTGTCCGGGTTTTCCATCACATCCAAATGGCTGTTCGCGGAGCCGATGGCGGTGATGATGCCTTCGCCCACGCGGGCGATGATCGTTTCCTCGGTCGCCCCGCCGATAAGCTGCGGGATGTTGGTTCGCACGGTCACGCGAGCGCGGACTTTGAGTTCCACGCCGTTTTTGGCGATGGCGCTTAGGGTGGATTTTTGCGTGCGTTTTGGGTCCGGGCAGTCGATCACTTTGGGATTGACGCTGGTTTGCACGGCGTCGATCACGTCGCGGCCGGCCAGGTCGATGGCCGCGGCCCGATCGAAATCCAGATCGATGTCGGCCCGATGGGCGGCGATGATCGAGCGGATGACCGGCAACACGTTTCCGCCGGCAAGATAGTGAGCTTCTAGCCGCCGGGTGGTTATACCGGATTCAGGTTCGGATCCGATGCCGGACTGCATGGCCATGATCTTGCCCTGGACGATCAATCTGGAGTTGACGCGGCGAAAACTCATGCCGATAAGACTCCACAAGGTGACATCGGCGCTGGACATGTATGCCTGGAAAAACAATCCGCCGTAGTTCAGCAGGACCAGAATCACAATCACCGCGAAGACGCCCAATATGATTATGCCAAATATCACTGGCAAAGAATAAGACGCAGCCAATAGAACAGGAAAACCTTGGAACATGGCAACCTCCGGACGGACAGAGTTTTTTCTCAAAGCAATAATATATATCAGAGCATTACTTTGATTTTCGTCTAGTACCCCCTCCATACGACCAGTAGTATAGCTGATCCGGTCGATGGGGTATAGCACTGTACAATTAGGCTTATGTTACGTGTTTCATAACGCCTATCGGCGTAATTTTAGTGATTTACATGATTTGAAAATTGATCTGGAATTGGGCCATGACATGTAATACAGATATATAGTGGCGTGGATATACATAATCAGGGGGGGTGCTCGTGGCTGCAATCTCATTTGATTTCCATTTTTATTAAGAAAATGAGGTCGTTCGGTAAAGAAAATCAAGCTTTTCTGTATTGAAACAAGGGAAAACAAGCGGCATGGCCGCCCGCAGGACGATCTTGTAGAATGCTATATTTATAAAGGAGATTGTATAGTTCATGCTAACACGCGTTGAAATAAAGAATTACCGCGGGTTCGAGTCCTACGAAATGCAGGGCTTGTCCCAGGTAAATCTATTGGTCGGGAAGAACAATAGCGGCAAAACCGCGCTATTGGAAGGAATTCAATTCTTGACCTCCGGCGGAGACCCGTCTGTTTTGGCTGAAGTGGCTGAGCGGCGGGGGGAAATCGTTTTAGGACGTTCTGAACCACCCGGTTACCCCGGACGTGCTGTAATAATTGACATCGCCCATTTTTTTCATGGGCATACACTCGGGACCGATACAACATTCTCCTTCAAAGGCGATAACGGATATACACCAGTTTCTGTCAAAACATTTGCCCAAAAAATTTCTCGCGGAGATTCGGACGAAGGACGTTCAGATCGAACGGAGCCCGCAGGCTTTTTTCTTAGAATTGCTGGCGGGGTGGCCTCAGGTGATCGAGAATTTGAGCGTAAATTTCGTATTTCCAGAGAAGGCGGCGTTGATTTCGAGATTCCTTCCCGTCTGCGACGACCGGGAACTGTGCGTCGAGGTCACGGTCCGCAAGTACGGTTTGTCGGCCCCGATTTGCTCAATTCGACCGACATAGCCATCATGTGGGATGAAATCACACTTACGGGCCAAGAGGTGGATGTCGCGGGAGCAATGCGTCTTCTTGAGGAAAATTTGGAGTCAGTGCATTTATTAACCGGAATGTTTGCCTCCGGTATCTTTCCATCACGTGGCGGAATTGTCGTTGGCATGAAAGGCCAAGAGGGACGAGTGCCTTTAGGCAGCATGGGTGATGGAATGCGTCGTTTGATGTCATTGGCTACTTCGCTGGCTTTTACAAAAGATGGATGTCTATTTGTTGATGAGATTGATACGGGCCTCCATTATTCTGTGATGTCGGATATGTGGAAAATGGTTATCTTAAAAGCCATTGCATCCAATACGCAGGTCTTTGCCACGACCCACAGTTGGGATTGCATTGAGGGTCTTTCACAACTTTGCCAGAGCGAGCCCGATCTGATGTCAAAAGTGGCAATCCACAAAATCGACCGTACAATTTCACATAGCATCCCTTTTTCCGGCGAATCAATTGTGCGGATGGTCAAGGCCGACATTGACCCTCGCTGATGGACGCTGAAAAATGCCTGTTCCAACCTTATATGTTGAAGGCAAAGACGATATCAGCGTCATCAGCAATCTGCTTTTGCGTCACGGTGTTGATACTGAGTGTGGCAATAAGCACCTAAAAATTCAAGACAAGGGTGGTGTGGATTCTGTATTGGATTTCATGCCGGATGTAATCCGATCAAGTACAGAATATCCCGTCGGTTTCGTAATTGACATCGACATTAAGGTCATCGATAGATGGAATTCGGTAAGTACCAAATTACGGGAAGTTGGTATAACACCTCCAGATAATTGCCCATCGAATGGATTCTTTGGTCAGCTTCCTGAATATCAGCATAGATTCGGTGTGTGGTTGATGCCTGATTGCACGACTGATTATAGCAAGATGGAACATATCGTCCAATCGTTGATACCACAATATGATCCGTTATGGTCGCATGCACAGCAGAGCGTGACTCACGCCATGAATCTCGTTGGTGAAGCCAACAAAATAATCGCCGAAGAGGAAAAGCGATGGAAAAAGTTTCGCGACGTTGATCGCATCAAAGCGGAAGTGCATACATGGCTTGCATGGCAGCGATCACCGGGTGTGCCGTTTGGTACGGCCATCAAGGAGCGTATTCTTGGGCATGACTCTCCTCAAGCGATCAATTTTCTTCGCTGGATTAAAGACTTGTACGGTCTTCCACAACTTGTCAACTTGTAATATCGTTTACACTTTGACTTGTATCAGAACTCCACTTCCATCAGATCTTCGCCGATTTCGACGCGGGGGAAGATTTTTTGGACGGCGGAGAGGTCGGCGGGGTAATCTGTCTCAAGAAGGGGGTTGATGTGGGTGAGGATCAAGCGGCCGACGCCGGCCGCCCGGGCGACCTCGGCCGCGGGAGTGATGCAACTGTGGCCGTATTTCACCGCCAGATCGGCGCGACTATCCGGATAAAAACACTCGTGAACCAGAAGATTCACGCCGCGGATTTTACCCACGTAATCGGCGTCCGCGGCGGCTGTGGTGTCGGTCACGTAAGCCATACTGCGACCGGGCCAATCGAGCCGGAA
>JBEKGL010000395.1:0-4306 GCA_050012815.1 Thermoguttaceae bacterium | reverse complement strand
TGATCGGAGCAATTGCCCCCCGTCCGGTTTTCGTGCTCCAACCGCAGTTAGACCGCGACGCCGTGCCCGCCGACGTTCGCGCGGCCGTCAGGAATGCCCGCAAGGTTTATTCCTTATACAGCGCCGCCGACAAATTTATGCTCGATGAGCCCTGGGACTACAACCGGCTGCCGGAAGCGACCCAGAGCCGGATCATCGAATGGATGCAGGAGAATATGAAATAAAAACAGCTATCGCTCGAATGCCATAATAGAAAAAGAGGTGTTTGACCTGCTATACAAGCCGACAGTTGCACCGGCGTGCTCACGCCCGGTTTAATCAGTTCGAGGATTCGAGATTCAGCACTTTCCGCTGTTCATTCAGGCCTACAGGACCGCCTGTTTCTTCCCCTGAAGGAGTTTTTTCAGTTGCTCCCGTTGCTCAGGGGTCAACACGGACATCACCTCGTCGAGTAGTTGCTTGTTAAGGTCGGCCAACTCCCTTTTGGCCTCCGTCTGCCGGGCCTTCTGCTCATCGGTAAGCTGAACCGCCGCGTCGATCGCATCGCGGATGTCTTTGCCTCTCTTACCAGCCGCTCGGGCTACCTTGATTGCATCTTCACGGGCTTTTGTCTGTTCGGGCGTCAGCACGTCCAGCTTCTGCAAAACGGCACTCATGCGCGGATTGAACTGTTTTGCCACTTCCTCCAATTTGGCTTTTTGGCCCTCGGTGAGCGTAAGGCCCTCCAACATCTTCTGGATTGTTACGCCCGCCGGGGTGGATGGAGTGCTTAAGCCCTGCTTCTCTACGCTTTCACCTTTTTTTGGCTTTATGGGCGCTATTGGTTCAGTCGTGGGCTTCACCGACTCATCCTGCTTCAGATCGGTCTGCTTCTGTTCGTCGATTTCAAATCCCCATTTGCGGAACATCGGCCGCAAATCCCGTCCGCCTGCCTGGCTCAAACCGGCGACAAACTCGGCAAACGCCTGCTTGACTAAAGGGAAGCTCATATTATTAGTTCTTAAGATAGCTTTGCTTTTTTCCTGCATTATCCTCTTGGCGGTGGGGTTGCCGGAATCCTTGGTGATCGCGAAATATTTCGGCCAGATGTCCCAGCCGCATTGGTCTTCCACGCGAGCAAGCATCTGATTGAAAATAACCTCGCCACTACGGCAACCCTCTCCGGCTACGACGCGCGGATGTCTCCCCCAATCCATATCGTAGGGAACGATCTGATGTGCTTCATAGTACAGGAGGGTTTGCTCCGGCGTCTTGGCAGCGCCGCCGGTCCGATAGTCATTAGCGTATCTCATCGCCGACGGCACATCGGTCTCCATCTTGGAAATCACATAACAGGCCATGTGTTCGGCGACGGTTTCGTTGATCCCTCCTACAAAGTGATAAATATAAAATCGCCCCGCCTGCTGTTGGGCAAATTGGAATGCATGGGCCATTTCATGAAAATAGACGCTTGACGGAGGATATGGTACACCATCCGCATAATGCGATAAACCAAATCGGATTTCGTGCGCCGAATTCGTTTCGGCTTCCCCCCATTTTGGATCCACAAAGAAGGTGATCTTTTTCCCCTGAAATGGATTCTGGTCTCCAAAGGCGAACAATTCATAGTACAGTTCATAGACCTTCTGCAAGAAGTCGGCGTGCTTCCTGGCAATGGCTGGATCAATCTGAAAAAAGTCTGCATTGGCCGTTTTGGATTGTGAAATTAACTCCGCCCGCTTCTGCACCACGAGCGGATCGGCCGGATCGGGATAGTTGAACACCAGGTTCTTCGTTTCCACGGTGATAACCTTGACCGTTGGCTCTTTGGCTCCGAGTCGTGGAGCGGCCAGCATGGAAAACGTGACCAATGCCGCTAATATGTCGATAATGATGTGCTTGGTTTTCATGGATGAATTTTCCTTTTGTCATTGTCGATGTATGTTGGGAGTTGCATGTCGCCCGAAAGATCGATCACCCATGAGATTCAGGAGATCAGTAGTAGCAATTCCATCGTCTACAGTGTCATTCGGCGAATCAAAACCAGCCGCTGATCGACGCTTCAAAACAAGCCGGAGATATTTTGAACATAATACTCCCAACACTTACGTCTCGCAATAGGCGACCGTTTCACGATCGGCTTTTGTCTTCCCGGTTCAATGGGGGTTTTGCGGATAAAATTCCGTGTGCACCATTCTCAATTAAAGATGCATATAGCATGGGTGCTTTGTGGAATGTGCTCAATTAGTGGGGAGTGGAGAGTGAGGAGTACGTGAGTGCGAAATACGGAAAGAAAAACAATGATAAGGGGGATGCTGAGAATGGCGTGGGCGGCGCGGAGCGTCGGGGAGTTGCGTTCCCACGCCGGAGCGTATGAACGAGGAATCCAGGCCGTAGCGTGTGAATGAGGAAATTACCGGGGCGACACGCCCCGGCTCTGACTTTTCGTGCGACATTCTTTTTCCAATCCGGGCTTATTTTCCCGGGGTTAAGTAGGTTTGTTCTTAAAACCGGGGACTTGACAACGCTCTCTTTGGACACCAAAATAATGGGTTTTAAGGTCCCAATCAGGGATTTTACGGAACAAGAGGAGAGTTTGCGCAATGGACCAGGTAATTGCACTGTTGAACTGTCTGGATTTGGATCAAGACGGGCTCAAACAAGTCAAAAAGCAGGCGGCGAATAAGAATTTCGATCAAGCCGCCAAGGAGTTGTTGCAGTACTTCAGAAATCGCAAGGGGATCAACTATTACAACAGTTGGGACAAGCGGGAGTTGAACCCGAAGTTCGATACGGCAAAGGCCGATGCCATCTGCGCTAATCGCCTGGTCGGACAGGACCTGCCCGAAGACATCGACTGGCAGGCCAATCCGCACGGCGATCCGGAATGGAAATTCTGCCTGAACCGGCACGAGTATCTGACCGAGTTGGGCCGGGCATATTGGTACACGGGCGACGAAAAGTACACCAAGGCCCACCAGCGAATTTTGACCGATTGGATCAAGAAAAATCCTCCCCCGGACATGGATTGGTTGCTGCACGTGCCCAGCGAAACGAGCAGGATGCACTTTATGAAAGTCGGCACCTGGAGGCCGTTGACTCTGGGAATCCGGCTATATACGGCTTTTATTCCCTGCTTTTATCATTTCCTGAACTCGCCGCTTTTTACGCCGGAATTTCTGGTCACGATGCTTACGTCGATGGTAGAGCATGCTCGGCACCTGCGGCTCTACTATACGCGACACAAAAGCTACTTCAATGTTTCGCCCAATTGGGGCCTGATGGAATCGAACGGCTTGGCCCACATGGGCATTCTGTTCCCGGAATTCAAGGAGGCCTCGGATTGGCGCGAGGAAGCCATGTCGCGCCTGGAGGAGCAGATCAGGATGCAGGTCTTGCCCGACGGCATGCAGGTCGAGAGGGCCTCAGGCTATCATCTGGTGTCAACCTTCTGCCTGCTCCAAATACTGGACCTGGCCTTGCGCAACAAGGTCCGGGTGAGCGGGACATATTTTATAATGGTGGAAAAAATGGTCGATTTCGTCATGGGAATAATGAAACCGCACGGATTCTATCCCATGCTCAAGGACGGCGACGAAAGCGACGTTTTCGGCCCGCGAGCGTCGTACGGCCTATGGGAGGACATTAACAATCTGAACATGCTGGAAGACGGCAACGATCTGCGCTGGGTTTTAAAGACCGGCGGACGTTTGTTCAATCGGCCGGACATGATCTACGTAGCCACGCACGGAAAGGAAGGCAAGAAGCCCGAACAAGTTTCGGTCGCCGCTCCGGATGCGGGCTTTTACACCATGCGGTCCGGCTGGGACAACGACGATCTTTATCTTGTCTATACTTGCGGGGAACTCGGCGTACACGACCAGAGTTGCGTACACGGACATGCCGACGCACTGAACATCGACGTGTCGGGCTTTGGCGAAACGCTGCTGATAGATCCCGGCCGATACATTTACGAAGGCCCATATCGAGTATGGTTCAAGACCACCAAGGCCCATAATACGATTGCCGTGGACGGTTTGGATTCATCGGAACTGGCCGACGAATGGATGTTCAAGACCAGGGCAAAAGGCACGTTGAAACACTGGGCGACCACCCAATGGTTCGACTATGTGGACGGAACGCATGACGGGTATCAAAGATTGAGCGATCCGGTGACCCACAGGCGAAGAGTCTGCTTCGTCAAGCCGCACTTCTGGCTTGTGCTGGACGAACTGACCGCCGGGAAATCGCACGTTTACGATCAGTATTTTCATTTTGCCGCTGATTCGCAACTCGAAATCGGCGAGCGGCTGGCGGTAACGGCCAA
>JBEKGL010000394.1:0-4314 GCA_050012815.1 Thermoguttaceae bacterium | reverse complement strand
TACGACCATGCTCGAGGCGTCGGCATATCAAAACGGCCTTTCAAAGCCTCTTGAAGAGACCGATAAATCGGTGACCGAGGCAAAAAAGTTGGGCGCCAAGGCAATTCAATCCGCTCTGACTTATGCGATGGCCAATGGTCATCCGGCGGTAGCGGCGGCGGCGGCGCGAATTTTGGGACAAATCGGCAAGGCGGAAGAACTGCTCTACGGCGGTCCCAAGCCCGGTGCATTGGCCTTGGCACTGCGGAATCCGGATCGGCGTTTGCGGATTTCCGCGGCAGAGGCGATTGTCGCACTCAAACCTCAACGACCGTTTCCAGGATCGAGTTACGTGCTGCAAACGCTGGGATATTTTGCGTCGTCCTCGGGCATGCGCCGCGCTTTGTTGGCCGGTACGAATGTGGAAGATCTGCGAAAAATGGTCCCAGCGTTGTCTGCCGCCGGTTTTCAAAGTGATACGGCCGTAAATGGCCGGGAAGTGATGCAAATGGCGGTTTCATCGCCGGATTATGAACTGGCGATGATAGATACGGGCATCGATCGGCCGCCGATAAATCTTCTATTACAGCAACTCCGCCACGACCAACGCAGCGCGGAATTGCGCGTGGGATTGATTGCCCGAGAGGGGTTTATCGAGCGCGCGGAACATGCGGCCGAGAACGATCCTTTGGCCAAGGCTTTTCCACGTGCGCACGAGGACGCTTCGGTCGCCTGGCAGTTGGAACAATTGGCCGCGCTTAATCCTGACGAGTTCGTTGCGTTCGAGGAACGCGAGCGCCAGGCGGGCGAAGCTTTGAACATGCTCGCCGAATTGGGACGCGCCCCGGGCAAATTGTTCGATATGCACCAAGCGGAAAAAGCCGTATTAACGGCGCTGAATACCCCTTCGCTGAGCCGGAAAGCAATCGCGGTGCTGGCGACGATCAACTCGCCGGAATCGCAACGGGCGTTGGTAGAAACGGCCGGCGGGGCTGCACAACCCCTGGAAATCCGTCAGGCGGCCGTTTCGGCTTTCCGCGAAAACGTACAAGCCCACGGTATTCTTTTAACCACCGAGGAAATTAAAAAGCGATATCAGCAATATAATGAGAGTAAAAATCGGGACGCGGCCTCTCAAAAAATCCTGGGGCTGATTCTGGATTGTCTGGAAGCGCCTACGAAAACGGGAAAATAGTGGAGAGTGGAGAGTGAATGAAACCGCTTGGGGTTTCGCGCAGCCCGCTATTAGCCGGTCTTTAAAACTGATAACTGAAAACTGATAACCAATATACATGAGCCGTATTTTGCCGTCATTTGATGTCAACGATTCAGGGCCGCCTATTCCGGGATTGATCGGCTCCGGGCCGGCCATGCAAAAGGTGTATCAGCTTACCCGGCAGGTGGCCAAATCGAACGCATCGGTATTGCTTTTGGGCGAGACGGGCACGGGCAAGGAATTAATCGCCAAGGCCATCCATCGGCTCAGTCCGCGGGGCAGCGGCCCGTTCGTGCGGGTGAACTGCGGCGCTCTGGCGGAAAATCTTCTGGAGAGCGAACTTTTCGGACACGTTCGCGGGGCCTTTACCGGGGCGATAGACAACCGCACCGGACGTTTTGAGGCCGCTCATACGGGCACGGTCTTTCTGGACGAAATCAACTCCACCACGCCCAAGCTGCAGGTGAAACTGCTCCGCGTGCTGCAGGAGTATGAATTCGAGCGCGTGGGCGATACGCAAACCATCCGCGTGGATACGCGAGTGATAGCCGCCAGCAACCGCGATCTTTTGGAAGAGATCGATGCCGGCCGGTTTCGCGAGGACCTTTATTACCGGCTCAACGTGGTGACGATTTATTTGCCGCCCTTGCGCGAGCGCCGCGAGGACATTCAGCTTCTGGTCGGCCATTTTTTGAAAATTTATAACGAGCGGAACCTGCGGCACGTGCCTCACGTGGAACCCAAGGCCATGGAAGCCATGGTCAATTACGACTGGCCGGGCAACGTGCGCGAACTGCAAAACTACATTGAGCGCGCGGTGGTCTTGGCCCCGGGGGACGAATTGACCGGCGATCTGCTGCCCGAGGCGGTTTTGGGCCAGAAACCCCGGCGCATCGGGCGCCTTCGTACGGCCGACATGGCGGCCTTGACCGCGGAACTGATCGAACAAGGCATAGCCAGCGGCGGCCCACAAGCCGATAATCTCCAGGCCATGATCGTCAATCGCGTGGAGCGTGAACTGATCGCCCAAGTAATGGCCGAGTGCGATAACGTCCAAATCAAAGCCGCCGACCGCCTGGGCATCAACCGCAACACGCTACGGAAAAAAATCGAGGAATACGGACTAGAGAAATAGTCAATCATGCTATCCCGCGTGGGCATAATTTGTTTCGCTGCCAGTTATGCGATCGTGCTGGCGATGGAGGTTTCGCGCCTGGTGTTTCGCAGCGGGATTCGCGGGGCGATCATGATTGCTTGGGCCGGGGCCGGATTGTTCGCCCATACCGTGTATCTGTATTACCGGGCGATAAACACCACGGGCGTGCCGCTTTCGAGTTGGCAGGATTGGTGTCTGGCGGCGGCCTGGGCGTTGATGGTGGTGTATTTATACCTGCTGTTTTTCCATCCGCGGACTTCAATCGGCCTTTTTCTATTGCCTATTGTCTTGGGGCTTATTGCCACGGCCGCATTTTTTGCCGGCGCGGCGCCGTTCCCACGCGAACCGACCTCGAAGGTTTGGGGGGCGATCCACGGCGCTTCGCTGGCCGCGGCGGCGGTGTCGATGCTCCTCGGACTGGCCGCGGGTCTAATGTATCTCTGGCAGACGCGGCGATTAAAACAAAAACGGCCCATGGGACAAGGCCTGCGCCTGCCCAGTCTGGAATGGCTCCAGCGGACCAATCATCGCGCGATAATTATCGCCTTGATTATGTTGGGAATTGGAGTTTTGGGAGGCATGATCCTTAATTCCATCAACCATCGGCCTGGACAGGACCGCCTTCCCTTATACGATCCCCTGGTCTTAAGCACGCTTATAATGTTTGTCTGGTTGTCGGCGGCGGTCGTCGTTAGCCTGGCGTACAAGCCTGCCAGACAAGGCCGGAAAGTCATTTATTTAACCCTGATTAGCTTTGTCTTCCTTGCGGCCGCCTTGGTTATGGGCTTGTCGCTCGACACGCGGCACGGCGGAAGACGAAATATTGAAAAGTCAAACGTGCAAGAGCGGGAATCGGGCGAGGAGCGAGAAAAAAGATGAAGGCTGAGGAATGGAGGATGAATAAAATGTCAATGGCGAATATGAAAATGGAAAACTGTAAACTGTTTACTGTTAACTGAAAACACTCATGCTACAAGTCGTCGGCTGCAGCCATCACAATACGGCGATCGAGATGCGGGAGAAACTGGCTTTCAGTCCGGCGCAAACCCGCGAGGCCCTGGACCGCTGGCGGCGAGTGTTCCCGCGGACCGAGGCGGTGCTGCTTTCTACCTGCAACCGCGTGGAGATTTACTCGGCCGGCGATGCGGACGTGGGGCCGTCGCTGGAGCAGGCGGCCTCGTTTCTGGCCGAGTTTCACGGTCTCGACGCCAAATTGATTATTCAATACTTGTATCTGCACTGCGACGAGGCGGCGGTCCGGCACTTGTTCACCGTGGCTTCGAGTCTGGACAGCATGGTGGTGGGCGAACCGCAAATACTCGGCCAGGTGAAGGAGGCTTACCAGACGTCCATGCTTCAGGAGAATACCGGGCCGTTGTTACATTCGCTGTTTCAGGCGGCGTTACACGCAGCGCGGCGGGTGGCGAGCGAAACAGGCATACACCAGCGGCGGGTAAGCATACCGAGCGTGGCCGTGGCCGATTTCGGCAGGCAAATTTTCGAACGCTTCGACGATAAACACGTGGTCGTAATCGGCGCAGGCGAAATGGCCGCGGAAACGCTCCGTTATCTGCGCGAGGAAGGAGCGCATCAGATCACTATTATCAATCGCAGTTTCCAGCGGGCAAGCGAACTGGCGCCCCATTGGCACGGACGCGCGATCGCCTGGGATCAGCTTCACGAGGCCCTGGCCACGGCCGATTTGATCGTGAGCACCACCGGGGCCGGCGAGCCGATCGTTAGATTGGCCGATTTCCAACGGATAGAGCGTGCCCGATTCGGCCGGCCGCTTTTTATCCTCGATCTGGGCGTGCCCAGGGATTTCGATCCGGCCATCGGCGCCCGTCCCGACGTTTATCTGTATTCGATCGATGATTTACAAGAGGCGTGCCTGCGGAATAAAGCCTTGCGCGACAAGGAATTCCCCCATGCCATGCGGATCATCGATCAGGAAACCGCTCTG
>JBEKGL010000393.1:0-5163 GCA_050012815.1 Thermoguttaceae bacterium | reverse complement strand
C
Source organism: Thermoguttaceae bacterium (assembly GCA_050012815.1). Classification (GTDB taxonomy): domain Bacteria; phylum Planctomycetota; class Planctomycetia; order Pirellulales; family Thermoguttaceae; genus JBEKIK01. The sequence goes on along the minus strand of JBEKGL010000393.1, from coordinate 5,162 downwards.
TCCTTTCGAGAAGTTCATCGGGCGTGCAAAATTGGGACAGTCACTACCCTCGCCCCTCCTTCAATCCAGCCAATCCTCGGCCTTCAGCCGTTCGGGCGTATATTGCTCGGTCACGTAGCTGATGTCCTTCGAAATCAGGGCCTCGACTTCCAGCTTGAAGCCGTTTTCCACAAGGCGCTCGATCTCTTTTTGCCACTGTTTTTTATGGGCGAACCAGGGGTAGTTGGCGATTTGCTTGGCCCGTTTGCGGTCGATGTCGCTAAGCGCGATGGTCACGCTCTCGGACAGGCCGCATTCCTTGAAGTCTTTCGAGCGAAGACCGAGGAATTTCGCGTCGGGAATTGCCATCCGCTGCGATTCGTAGGCCAGGTTGATCGAGCCTTGCTTGATTACGCTGTAGATGTAATAGCCCCAGGGATCGTTGTCCAAAAGACAATACACCGGCAGTTTGAGCTCGTTGTGCAGCCGGTACAGCATCCGCCGCACCCCGCGCGGCGGCTGGCCTCCGCCGTGGGTAAGAATGCAATTGTGCTTCCGCCAGAATTTATCTTCGTTAAATCGCTGCCACACGGTGTCTTTTTCGACGTGCAGGACGAACTTGGCCGAGCATTTTGTGATTTTGATCGCCTCCGGCTCGACAATCGACGGGATGCCGTAACCGCCGGATCCCATGCGCGAGCAGTCGATTTCATCGCCGTTATCGACAAGCAAGATGTCGCCCACCATATCGCCGCGTTTTTGGGCGTATAAATGCAATTCCTCGCGCAGTGCGTTGAGCAGAACCTCCACGTCCTCGATTACCGGATCGCATTCCGACTGTTCGGTGAAAGTTTCTTCCTTGGCGCCTTCGATTGTATGCTTCAACAGATAATACAAACCACGGATGCTGGTGGTCTTGCCCTGCTCGATGAGTTGCGTGGCCCCGCTGGCCACGAGCATGGTTTGCATGTAGCTCTTCGCCTGGGACAAGTTGAAAAGCTGCCTGCGGTTTGTATTCCGGCCCATCTCGATAATCCGCTTGGTCTTGCTGTAGCGGACATTCGAGAGCGAGCGGGCCGGGACGTCCACGTACGGATCGCGGCGCTTGGCGGCCGCCTCGGCCGCCGTGTCGGCCAGTTCCTTGAGCCGTTTTAGCGTTTGTGAATCGCGGGCGTTGAGTTTGGCTTTCATGTAAATAGTTTTCAGTTTTCAGTAATCAGTTTTCAGTTTTCGCCTTCTATTTTTTCCGCCCACTGCCCACCAATCCCTACTCCCTTACCGCCCCCTTGGTTTTTTCTTTTTTAATTTCAGGACGATTATTCCGGCCGCGACCAACGTTAAGCCGGTCCCGGCGACTATGGCCACTAACCACCAATAAACTTGATGTTGGGCCTTAAGGTCGGCAAAGGTTATATCTGCGCCGCGTTTGTGGTATTCAAGTCCGCCTCTTTCCAGCATCTGCCAGAGGCGCAAACTTTGTATTGGGGTAAGGGTCTCGGCGAGTTGAAGCATCTGCTCCGGAGTAAAATTGGCATAGGGATCGACCGGCCGGATCCAGAAAAGCCATCCACCAATGAAAACGGCGGCAAGGATAATTAGTACCCCCAAGAAGGTTAAGCGATTACCAGCCGTCCAGGAGGTTTTGGCCGTTTTTGGCTCACTGTGGATTTCGGCCTGCTCCAGGGATTTTATACCCAGCATAGTAGGTACCTCTAATGATGCACCACAGGAGCAAATTACTATTTCGCCGGCCTGACGCAATTGAACCGGTATTTTCCGGCCGCAAGAACAGGGAAGTAAGAATATGGCATTCACTAGGGTTTTCTCCTTGAAAGTAGTTTACCGTCCCTTTCCTTTTCTGGCGAGTTGGTTCCTGGTTAATTCGTTAAATTGCCGTTTCATTGCCGTTGACACTCTAGGCAACAAGATTAAAATGTGGAGTTTCCCCCGGTGCGGCCATTCCTGCCCGGGGTTTGCCTTTTACCCACCTTCACGCCAATTACCCAACCACTCCGGGAATACGCCGTTGGAAGAAGCCATCCTAAAAGCCGACGTGCTCATCGAAGCACTCCAATGGATTCGCCAGTTCCGTGGCAAAATCACGGTCATCAAGCTGGGCGGCAGCGTCATGGAAGACCAGCGGGCGATGTCCCACCTGCTCTTGGACATCGTGTTCATGGAGACTGTAGGCATGCGCCCCGTTTTGGTCCACGGCGGCGGGGCCGCCATAAGTCGGGCAATGGCCGAGGCCGGTTTGCAACCCCGTTTCGTCCAAGGCCGCCGTTATACCGACGAACCCACCTTGGCCATTGTGGAACGCGTCCTGGCCTACGAAATCAACGAAGAACTCTCCCGGCAGATCAATGAACTCGGCGGCCGGGCTCAGCCGCTAAATTTCAAAACCACCAATGTCCTACGCGGCGAACGCATTGAACTGCCCGGCGAAAACGGCAATCCAGTCGATCTAGGCTATGTGGGCAACGTGACCCGGGTCGATCGGGCAACCATCGAAAACCTCTGCCATGCGGGCATCGTCCCCGTGATACCCTCGATGTGCTACACCAAGGAGCGGCAGAAACTGAACGTCAACGCCGATACGGTCGCCACCGCGGTTGCCCAAGCCTTGGAAGCCGAAAAACTCGTGTATCTCAGCGATGTCAATGGCGTACGCCGCGATAAATCCGATTCCGATTCCCTTATTCATTCCCTTAACATCAAGGAAGCCCGGGCATTGATCGCCAATAAAACCATCGACTCCGGCATGATCCCCAAGGTCGAGGCCTGCCTGCAAACCTTGGAACGCGGAGTCCGCAAAGTCCACATCATCGACGGCCGCCTGCGCCATTCGCTGCTTTTGGAAGTCTACACCACCAAGGGCGTGGGAACGCAAATCGTGAAAGAATAAACAGGGGCCAGGGATTAGGGGCTAGGGACTTAAGATTGGAGATAGGGGAATAAAAAAGGGGGTGGGCAGTTTACTGCCCACTTGCACGAAATCAGGGGGTGGGCAGTTTACTGCCCACTTGCACGAGTGAATAATTGCCGTGTGTTCCACGCACCATGCAAATATTCAAAACCGCCTAAACATGGAACTCCGGGCGATGAACCCAAATCACGAAAAAAAGGTCATAGTTTGAATGATAAATAAGAAACCGCTTGCGGTTTCGCGCTACCCATTGCCCACCGTCCGCTATCTTAGGAGTAATCCCGTGACCGCCGATAAACCGTTAAGTTCCAAGGAAACGATCGAACTGTTCCAACAGTACGTTATTCCCAATTACGGCCGTTTTCCTGTAGCGCTGGTCCGCGGCGAGGGCTCCTATGTCTGGGACAGCGAGGGCAACCGCTACTTGGACCTGTTTCCAGGCTGGGGATGCAATCTGCTGGGCCATTGTCCCCCGGCGGTGGTCGAGGCCGTGCGCGATCAGTTGGGCAAGCTGGTGCACGTTCCCAACACCTGGTACACCGAACTGCAAGGGCTTTGGGCCCAGGCCCTAAGCGAGCGAAGTTTCGGCGGTCAGGCCTTCTTTTGCAACTCCGGCACCGAGGCCAACGAAGCCACCATCAAGCTCATCCGGCTCCATTCGACCAAGCCCCGATACAAGATCATCACCTTCGAGGGCGGATTTCACGGACGCACCCTCGGTTCGACATCGGCCACCGCCCAGCCCAAGTATCACGAGGGCCTGGGACCATTGATGGCCGGCTTTGTCTACGCCCCATTCGGCGACCTGGACGCCGTGGCCAAACTGATCGACGATGAAACCGCCGCCCTCATGATCGAACCCATCCAGGGCGAAGGCGGCGTGCGAATCCCACCTGATGGATTCCTTGCCGGCCTGCGCAAACTGGCCGACCAGCACGGCCTGCTGTTGATCTTCGACGAAGTGCAAACCGGCTTCGGACGCACTGGCGAGTGGTTTGCCTATCAACACTTCGGCGTTACGCCCGACATCATGACCGTCTCGAAGGCCCTTTGTGGCGGACTTGCCGGCGCTGCCATGCTCACCACCGCCGAGATCGCCAAGAGTTTGCGACCCGGCATGCACGCCTGCACCTTCGGCGGCAATCCAATCGCCGCCCGGGCGGGTCTGGCCGCCATCGAGATGATCGAAAACGAAAAACTCCTCGAGCGGACAAAAAAACTCGGCGAACTGTTCCGCTCGCGCTTGGAAGATCTGCATCAAAAGTGCGATCTGATCCGCGAGGTCCGCGTCCAGGGCGCGATGGTCGGCGTGGAACTTGCCATCGAGGGCGCACCCGCCGTAAAAGCCTGCCTGGAACGAAAACTGCTCATTAATTGCACTCACGGCACGGTCATCCGGCTGCTGCCGGCCATGACCCTCGCCGAGGAGCAAGCCCATGACGGTTGCGATATACTCGCCGACGTACTCATGCGCCTGGCGAAAAATAATTTGCCGATACAGTGAAGGGAAGGATGAGGGATGAAGGATGAGGGATGAAAAATGAATACTGAAAACCTTAACACAAACCGCTTGCGGTTTCGCGCTTGCTACAGTCCACCAATCGCCGTCCACTAAGTCCTGAACCCCGAACCCTGAACCCGATTCAGGAGCAAGATGATGCGACACTTAATTACCATCGCCGAACTGACCGCGGCCGAACTGGAACGCGTCTTTTCCATCACCGAGGACTTGAAAACAAAGTTCGAAGCCGGTCTTCGCGAACCGCTTTTGCCGGGGCGCGTAATGGCCCTGTTATTCGAAAAGCCTTCGCTCCGCACCCGGGTGAGTTTCGAGGCGGCCATGATGCACCTGGGCGGAAATTCCATGTTCCTGGGCTCCGACACCGGCTTCGGCAAACGCGAAAGCCTGGCCGATTTCGCCCGCGTCCTGAGCGAATACGTCGACGTGGTCGTGGTCCGCGCCAATCGCCATCAAACCGCGGTCGAATTGGCCAAACATTGCACCTGCTCGGTCATCAACGGACTTACCGATTTCAGCCATCCTTGCCAGGCACTGGCCGATTTGTATACCATCAGCGAACTGGTGGGCAAACCCGAAGGCCACACTCTGGCCTGGATCGGCGACGCCAACAACGTCGCCCGAAGCCTGGCCCTGGGCTGCGGAAAATTGGGCCTCAAAATGGTCATGGCCACCCCGCCGCGCTACCAGTTCAAAGAAAAGGAGATTGTCTGGATCCAGCGCCAAGTGCCCCAGCTC
>JBEKGL010000392.1:0-4331 GCA_050012815.1 Thermoguttaceae bacterium | reverse complement strand
ATTCTTGCCCGGCGAGTTTCGGCCGGCGGACAGGAATACGTTCAAGGCTGTCTGTTGGACTGGCCGGCCATCAGAACTTCGCTGCTGGAAGCCATCGCCGACCTGTTGCCCGCGGCCGATTTGGTTCCGGTTGTTGAAAGGGCTAATAATGAAGGGGGTCGCCTGTTGGCGGCCTTGCCCGTCCGCCTGGTTCCAGGCTCGTTGTCCGGCAACAACGCCGGCGCTATATCCCCCATCCTTCTTTCCTTGACGGCGGCTTGGGCGTGCATGTTGATGGCGGCCGCGGCCGTGGCAGGTTTGCTGTGGGGTGTAATCCGGCTAAGCCAACGGCGGGCAACCTTTGTCTCGGCGGTCACTCATGAGTTGCGCACGCCGTTGACCACGTTCCAAATGTATGCCGAAATGCTCGCCGAAGGCATGGTCGCGGACGAACAAAAGCAGCGGGAATATCTCAATACGCTCCGTGCCGAATCGATCCGCTTGACGCACCTGGTCGAAAACGTGCTTGCATACGCCCGCCTGGAACGCGGGCGCGCGGATCGGCGCTTGGAATCGATCGGCTTGGAGGATTTGCTGCACGCCTTTAATGACCGGCTGGCAGGGCGGGCCGAACAGGCGGGAATGAAATTGTGCCTGGAAGTGCCGGCCGAAGTCTCGGCGGAAACCGTCCGGGCGAACGTCGCGGCCGTGGAGCAGATCCTTTTCAACCTGGTCGATAACGCCTGCAAGTACGCCTCATCGGCTTTCGACAAGCGGATCGATCTGACATGCCGAGTTGAGGACGGCATGGCCATAGTGTCCGTTCGGGATCACGGGCCCGGGCTTTCAGCGGGCGCTCGCCGCCGTTTATTCAGCCCGTTTTCGAAATCGGCCCAGGAAGCGGCCCAATCCGCCCCGGGAATCGGCTTGGGCCTGGCCTTAAGCCGCCGCTTGGCCCGCGATATGCGCGGAGATCTAGTCTGCGACACCCATGCCCCCGACGGCGCTTGTTTCGTGTTGAAGTTACCTCTTAAGTAGCATTATACCCCCGGAATTTCCCCGGATAATTGCTCATTTAAGAAACGCATTGTAGGGCAAAATAGATTTATCCTGGTATTAGTGGTAAAATTAAATAAGAAATGCGAGATTTAAGGTATTCCTTCATTTTCAGTCTTGCGTACTACAACTTGCAGGGTTGATAATAAGTTTATAACATACAAAAATGTTTTACACCGTGCCTTAAGTTATCTGGGCGATAGCTGAGAATTCGAGTGTAAGTTTTTGGGAGGTGTTTAGATGAATGTTTTTTGTCCGGCTCAGATGGGTATTTTCAGTCCATCTCATTGGTTAGTGTTGGGCATAATAGCATTTTTGGTATTTGTGCTTTTTGGCCATCGTTTGCCCAGTGTGATGCGCTCGCTGGGACAAGGGATCGTCGAATTCAAGAAAGGCTTGTCGGAAATCAAAGACGAGTCCGAGAAAAACTCCTCGGAGAGTTCCAAGAGCGAAAAATCGGACAAGGCTTAAGCCAAGATTGCCGGGGCTAAACTTATCTCTCTCTTTCCGTGGATTCGGACGGGATTTTGGCGTCGACTTTCCAGTGTTTAAGCAGTTCACGGGCGTGGGCTTCGTCTTCCCTGCGGACCCAAACTCTTGGGGTAATAGGCTGGCAAAGAGGTAACACTCCTACGCCCATTTGCAGGAATTCGTTCGCCACCCGGGCTTTAATGCCGGCCGCTTTTAATGCGTTCGCCATTGCGTATGCCTCAATGGAATTTGCCGCCGAGTAGATTTCCACAATGTTCGAATCATCCATAGGATTACTCCCGAGTGTGAGACCGATCGATGATAAAATGAGATAAATTATATTCTAGCGATTTCCGAAGATGTTTACCATACTTGCCCCCTTCACAGAGGGTTGCCGGTCATGTATGCTGACTATAGCGTTTTATTCCGGCATTGTGCCCTAGAAAAGTAGCCCACATACTCCGTATGCGGGGCCGGCACATGGAGTGTGCCGCCTACAAGGAATATTTTATCGTGAAACTTGTCATCGCCGTCATCCAGCCCACCAAACTCAGCGCCGTGCGCGAGGCCTTGGAGAAAATCGAGGTGACGCGGATGACGATCGCCGACGCCCAAGGTTTCGGCCGGCAACGCGGCCGGACCGAAATGTACCGCGGTCACGAGTATACTACAAAACTACTGCGCAAGGCGGTGCTGGAAATTATCGTCAACGACGATTTCTTGGATAGGACCGTCAACACGATTATCAACGTTGCTCGAACCGGCCCCGAAGGCAACATCGGCGACGGTAAAATCTTCATCCTCCCTGCCGATCAGGCGATCCAAATCATCGACGGTGCCCGCGGCCCAGGCGCGGTATAGTAATTGGAAAAAGTAATCCGCACACTCTATGCGCGGGACCGGCACACGGAGTATGCCGGCTACATTTATACTTCCCGGCAGGATAGGTAACTCATGGGATAGTTATATTATTGCGTGAGGTCATCTGTCCGTGGTTTTGCGTCCGGCCCAACCGCGGGACTTGCTTCTGAAACCACCGGCGCCCCATGCTCATCGGACACGATTTTAGGCAGGGCGAAGGTTTTTTCGCCCTCATCGGCGTCAAGGAACACTTCATCCATTTCGGTGGCGTCCACCGTGCGGCGCAACAAGAAGTAAATCGCCACGGAAGCGGTCCAGAAGTAGGAGAACAGGTAACCCACGGCCAGCAGTTTCACGCAACCCGTCCATAGGTGGATCAACCATGCTCCGGCCCCTCCCATAGCGCCAAGATCACCGCGCTGCATGACGGCAGTGATCTGAGTGTCGCCGGCGCCCCAACTTGCCGCCCAGTAAGTCATCCAAATAATGCCGGAAGCGAAGTTCTGCACCAGGAGCCATCCCAGCCAACCGAAAACTGCCGCCACTATGGCGTAGAACAGATAATGCAAGGGCCGTTGAAAAACATAGGCGTAAGAACGGCTCAGGGCGTCGAAACTATCGGTCCCTTCGGTGCTGATGGTTCCCCACATCAATGGCCAGCCGAAGAACAGCCCCAACAGCAAAAGCGTCATGATTAATCCGGCAATCAGCAGCAACGGCCAGATAAGGGCCGCTAAAAAGACTCCCATGCCCAAGTACATGATGAATCCCAATACCAGAACCGGCAATGCCGCCAGCGCCACGCCCACAAGGGGAATCAATGGCGCGGAAAAATAGGCCACATATTTCGTGCAGGCATGTCGTAAGGCAGAGCCCCAGCTTACTCGCTCGCTTGTGGCCAGTTGCACCGAGGCGATGCGGCATATCGCCGCGCCAAAAAACGCCCACGTCGCCAACGACCATAACCCGCAAAATATCAGACAAATCACCTTTTTCAAATTGACGTCTTGAGTGATGCCTTCACTCAGCGGCTGATTTAAAAACTTGAAGGGATAGAACACGGGATCTAAGTATTGAGTTGATCTTTCACGCAGTTGTTGTTTTGATCTTTCACGCAGTTGTTGACTTAACAATTTGGAGAGATCAGATTCCTGACCGCCGGGCTGCACGTCGGAATTTAACGATGATGACATGCTCGATTGATGCAACGAGGTCAAAAAACTCGGTTTATCAGGGACAAGAACAGTAATTTCTTTCCACGGCGAATCGACATAAGGCATTAACCAGGCGGTTGAGCCCTTTTCACTTTCCGTTACAGAAAACATCCTTCCAAAAAAACTCCAGCCGATTATGGTGATCAAGGTGGCCGCCGCGGCCATAAACAGAGCACGAACTCCGATCGCCAGCCGAAATGTCCGAAAAATGCACAGCCACGGACAGATATCCGACCAGGCCACTGCCCGTACGTTTTCGCCGTTATGTTCCAACATGGCTAAAGTCCTCCTCTATTGGTGTCCAGGAATGTCCGATAACCGGGCATTATACGGAACGCTGTTGATTACGCAAGCATGTAGTTAGATCTCTTCCTGATTTGGATTATCGGCTTTTTCAGGCGATATGTAATCCATACCGTACCGCTCGTCGAGCCAACGTCCTAAATCAATCAGCCGGCATCGCTCGCTGCAAAACGGCAAGGTCGTGCTTTGGTTGGAATCGAACGTTCTTTCACAGATTGGGCAACGAAGGTTAGGCATATATCTCTTTATCACAGGCCATGACTAACCATATTATACACAATTCGGCAAGCGGGGTATTTTGGGCAATATACATATCAGGGATGAAACAAATTTTGCTCTTGACCCCTCCAACCGGGTTTGGTATTGAAAACATCCCTGATTGTATCAAGTCTTTTCCCTGTAACAAATCCCTGATTGGAACGGGATGCGATTCCCTCTTTTCTCTTT
>JBEKGL010000391.1:0-4346 GCA_050012815.1 Thermoguttaceae bacterium | reverse complement strand
TATTTTACCGATTACCTCGGCAAACTTTTGTTCAAATATTTTGTGTCGCACTTGATTGGAATAGTGGTAAACATAATCAACTTTTATATTCTTACTGATAAATTGCTCGATGAATGGTTTGAAGCTTTTTTTATAAGTCCGCAGTCCTAAAACTACTATCGCTTTTGGTGTTATAATTTTTATTTCTTCCAATAAAAAATGGCGCCAATAGAGTATTTTGTCTTTAACTGGCATTCCCGGTTTAGCGCGTTCCTTTACAATATCCGTAACATAACAACCGGCAACATCGTACTTCTCCATCATCTTTTGGAAAAATTTATCCCGCTTAGTAATATCGAAATTGAAGTTATAACTTCTGACTTTCCTATCCTTTGGCTCACTCATTGACGGCATCTCCGCCATAAACATGATATCAAATCGTTCCTTGGCTTCCTTAGGCAAAAATACTCCTCCCAATTCATCCGGCAGTTTCAATGTGTCATTGAGTTTTTTCAATTCGTTTATTTTATTATTCATAATCCCACTCCCTACAGCCTAAAGCCTAGAGCCTACAGCTTCTCCAGTGCGGGAATCAAAAAAATAGAAGTGATCTTCGCTTGCTACAGGAACGACAAAATCGCCCACACGTGCGCCGTGGTTCGATTGGGTGCGGCAGATAAAAAGCAGGGTTCCGGAGCGAAGGTGTAAATGCGAATCGGCGCCCAGCGATTCGATTGTTTCCACTACGGCGGGGATTTTTAGAGATCCTTCGCCCGCGGCTGCTTGTTCTAAATAAAGGTGTTCGGGACGTATGCCCAAGATGATCTCTTTGCCACGGTAAGGTTGCAAAATGGGTTTCCAATGATTAGTGACCGGCCAGGAAAATAAATTATCGCTATCTTGGGATTTGGTGCGTTGCACGCACCCTACAAATTGAAATATCAATCCATCGCCGCACTCTACAATTTTACCGGGAAAGAAATTCATTGCCGGGCTGCCGATCAAGGAAGCCACGAATCGGTTTGCAGGGCGGAGGTAGAGGGTTGCCGGATCGGCGATTTGTTGCACGCGTCCGTTATTAAGGGCGACAATGCGCCGGCCTATGGTCATGGCTTCGGTCTGATCGTGGGTGACGTAGATCATGGTTGTGCCCAGGCGTTCTTGTTGCAGACGGACGATTTCGTGCCGCATTTGTTCGCGCAATCCGGCGTCGAGATGCGAGAGCGGCTCGTCGAGTAGGAAGATTTTAGGCCGGCGGACCATGGCCCGGCCCAGGGCCACGCGCTGACGCTGCCCGCCGGACAGTTCCCAGGGTTTTCGCTGGAGCAGATTAGCGATGCCCAGTACGGCGGCGGTTTCGGCCACGCGGCGCTGGATTTCGGTTTTGCCCAGGCGCCGCAATTTCAGACCGAAGGCCAGGTTGCCGAAAACGCTTAAATGCGGATAAAGCGAATGATGCTGAAAAACCATTGCCACGTCGCGCTGTTGAGGAGGGAGATGGTCCACGATGCGGCCGTCGATGGCTACGTTTCCGGCGGTAGGATGCTCCAAGCCGGCAATGAGCCTTAGCGCGGTGGTCTTGCCCGAGCCGGACGGCCCGGCCAGAACGATCCGTTCGCCATCGGCCACGTCCAGGGAAAGATCGTCCAGGGCACGGACGTTTCCGGGGAAGATTTTCACCAGGTTTTGTAAGGTCAGAGCCGCCATCTATGGTTTTTTCTAAACTTATGTGTAAAGAGGAAAGAAGGGAAAGGGGAAAAATGGGAAAACCATAAAATATTAATATACACTATATTGCTTTTCTGACCAGCAATAGCCTGCCGGTTTGTGATGTGGAGGAAGTTATGCGCGGGGGCTGTTGATATGCGGGCGGGGACTTTACAATGTATGAAAATTCTCCCGGATTAGCATAGGACGCCCATTCCCACGCGGAGCGTGGGAACGAGAGGAAAAATTCTCCCGGCGCGAGCGCCGGGGCTAAACATTAATATTTTGCTGAATTCTTCATAAAAAATTGAAATACATGTTTGGAATCAAGCCTGCCGCCCTTGGGACCGCATGTTGTGCCGCAGCCGCCGTTTTCTACACGGGCAGCAGTATTTGCATGCGTCAGGTTTCCGCGCTCGGTTGCGATCCGAGTTGGGGCGTGTGCGTCAAGGAATTGATTACGGTGCTTGTGGTCGGACCGTTTTTGATCTATCGGGCAGTCCGCGGGCTGGAGGTGTTTCCGTCGGGTAAGATATTATTTATTTTGATTCTCGCCGGACTGGCCGATCAATTGCTGGGCAACCTGGGATGGCAATGGTCCGTGGGCATCGTGGGCCTGGCCGTGACCGTGCCGGCGGCTTTCGGCGTGATGATTGCCTGCAGCGCCGTATTCGGGCGATATTTATTGGGCGAAAGGGTAACGCCGCGTTCGATGTGGGCGATCGGTCTGCTGCTTGTTTCCCTGGTCCTGCTCAGCCTGGGCGCGGAATCGGCGGGCGAAATGATGGCCAAATTGTCCCATGCCTCAATCGCCGATTTGGGACAGGCGTCAAATACATTGTTAGTCGGCGAGGCCGTGCTGGTCGCCGGATTGGCCGGGGCGGCTTATTCCCTGCTGAGCATTGCAATCCGGCATACCATGAACGCCGCGACACAACAGAGCACTTTGATGTTTATCATCACCGGCATAGGCGTTATTACTCTGGGACCGATCAGCATACACCGGCAGGGATTGGATGGCCTGCTGGCCACGCCGCGGGAACAAATCGCCTGGATGGTGGCGGCGGGATTTTTCAATCTCTTGGGTTTTATGGGGATTACCAAGGGTTTGCAATTGACCACCGTGGTTCATGCCAATGTGCTGAACGCCTCGCAGGTGGCGATGGCGGCGGTGGCGGGCATACTCATTTTTCAAGAGTCGCCCAATTTGTGGCTGCTCTTGGGCGTGGCATTGACCCTTTTGGGCATTTTTCTCATCGATCGGCCCGTCGCCGAAGAAGCCGTCGATCAGGCGATATAGTTTGCAAGCCGCCTGAAAATGGATTATCTTATGGGGCAGGGTTTTGGGATTGTATTTTGTTTTGAAGGAGAAATGAATTATGAAACCCGTACTGGCATCCACGATTGTTTTACTGTCTTTTGCGATAAGTATTCCCCCGTTATTTGCCGACGCACTTGCCGAGGGCCGGACAAAGGTCAAGGTTGAACCAGCGGTCCCGCTCAAAGTACATGCTTTTCCACTTATGGAAGTGCGTTTGCTGGACGGTCCGTTTAAGCACGCCATGGAACTAGACAAGCAATATCTCTTGTCGCTTGACGTGGATAGCTTGCTCTACAATTTCCGCGTCAACGCCGGATTGCCCTCCTCGGCCAAACCGTTGGGCGGGTGGGAAGAACCCAAATGCGAACTGCGCGGGCATTTCGTGGGCCACTATTTGTCGGCCTGTGCGCTGATGTACGCCGCCACGGGCGATGAAATAATAAAGCAAAAAGGCGACGCCGTCGTGCAAGGATTGGCCGAGTGCCAGGCGAAAATCGGCAGCGGCTATCTTAGCGCGTTTCCCGAAGAGTTCTTCGACCGCCTGGAGTCGCGCAACAAGGTTTGGGCGCCTTACTATACCCTGCACAAAATCTACGCCGGACTTCTGGAGATGTACGAGTATTGCGATAATCAACAAGCCCTGGAGGTTTGCAAGAAATTTGCCGACTGGGTCATCGCCCGCAACGATAAACTCTCGGACGAACAGATGCAAAAAATACTGGGCACCGAGCACGGCGGCATGTGCGAAGTTTTGGCCAATCTTTACGGCCTGACCGGAGAAGAGAAATACTTGAAAATTGCACGGCGCTTCAACCACCAGGCCATAATCGGGCCCGCGTCGAATGAAGAGGATAAACTGACCGGCTTGCACGCCAACACGCAGATTCCGAAATTCATAGGGGCCGCCCGTCAATACGAATTGACCGCAGATAAAGGGCTGCAAACGGCCGCTTCGTTTTTCTGGGATAAAGTGGTTAACGAACGTTCGTACGTTATCGGCGGAAACAGCGACAAGGAAGGTTTTACGCGCAAGGAATCGCTTTCCAAGGCGCTTGGTACGGGCACCGCCGAGACCTGCAACACATACAACATGCTCAAACTGACGCGGCACTTGTTCTGTCTGGATCCTCAAGCCCGGTACGCCGATTACTACGAGCGGGCGCTCTACAACCATATCCTGGCTTCGCAAAATCCCGAAACCGGCATGTTGTGCTACTTTATTCCGCTGCAATCCGGGTCGCGGAAGTATTACAGCGGTCCGCTGGATTCATTTTGGTGCTGCACGGGCACGGGAGTGGAGAATCAGGCAAAGTATGGCGACAGCATATACTTTCACGGC
>JBEKGL010000390.1:0-4354 GCA_050012815.1 Thermoguttaceae bacterium | reverse complement strand
ATCGATATGTACGGAGCCGTGGGCAATCGGCTTTTAAAGGGATTCGAGTACGCCGCCAAATACAACCTCGGCAACGACGTGCCCTTCGAGCATTATGCCGACAGGACCGGAAAATACACGGCCTCGGTCATCTCGCAAATAAACAGGGGAAAATTTCCTCCTATTTATGAAATGCCATATAACCATTACCAAAACCGCATGGGCATAGATGCGCCTTTCACCGCTCAGGCGGCGGCCCGGCTCAGGCCGGAAGAAGGCGCTATCGACCACCCGGGATACGGAACGTTGCTCTTTTCGCTGCCGCCGTATAAGCCCTCGGATCGACCGCCCCAGGCCGCGCCGGCCATCCCCGGGCCGGTCATCGCGAAAGGCTCACCATCGGCCGTAACGCTGCAATGGGTGGCTTCGCTTAATGCAACCGGCTATGCGGTAAAGCGGGCAACATCCAGCGGCGGACCATACACGATTGTTGCAAAAGACCTTAGATCGCCGACGTACGTCGACAAAGACGTCGAGGCCGGGAAGTTATATTACTACGTTGTTTCGGCATCGAACTCCGCCGGGACAGGGGCCGACACCTTGGAATCGGCCGCTACAGCCGGTATGCCCGATCCTTGGTCGTGTAAGGACGTTGGATCGGTAAAAGTACCGGGTAATACGCTTTTCGACGGTCGCACGTTCGCGCTCGAATGCGCCGGAACCGACATTGGCGGGATTGACGACCAGTTTCAATTCGCCTTCGTGCCCCTAAACGGCGACGGCGAGATCACTGCGAGATTCGTCCCTCAAGTCCCTTCCCAATTCGCCAAGATGGGCCTGATGATGCGAGAAACGCTCGCCGCCGATGCCCCGCATATCGCATTGCTCTTGACCCCTAAGTCCAGCAAAGACGTGGAAATGCCCGACTGGAGCATACGATTAATCGCTCGCTCCCCCGCGGGCACGGAGACAACCTATGCGGGCAGTGGTTCAAACCTTGAGCCGCCGTACATGACCTGGGGCCGCCTCATGGAGCCTTACTGGCTGCGGTTGACCCGCTCGGGCGACACTTTTACCGCCTCGGTTTCGCCTGACGGCCGGAACTGGAAGCAGATGGGCACGGCTACCGTCTCGCTAAAGAAGAATATCCTGGTCGGTTTGGCCGCCTGTTCCCGGCTTACGAACGTGACCACCACCGTGATGTTCGACAACGTGACTGCGCCGGGGTGGCCGGCAAAGTAATAATGATCAATTAATCCATAAAGCCGCAACCGTTGGTCGCGCTCGAATGAAAACCAAACCAAATTGTAATATTTCTCCGCAACCACCGGTCGCGGCTTTATGAAAAGGATGGCGAAAACCATGAGAATTGTCCAAAATCTTCCGCGAACGGCCGTCATCGTTGCAATAATCGCCGCCACGGCATCGGTTGCCTTGGCCCAGCAGCCCGGCCAGCCGCCCGCGAAAAACGGATCAGGCGCACAACCATACGCAGCAAACCGGATTCAGTCGCCGGACGGGAAAGTCGTTGTCGAATTTCTGCTGCAAGCCGGAGGCGTTCCGGCTTATAAGATCGAGTATCTGGGCAGACCCATCGTGCTCGAGTCACGGCTTGGCCTGGAGCCTGACTTTACCGGCGATTTTCAATTGACCGGCAGTTCCTCCAACGAGCACAAGGGACAATGGACGCAAGTGTACGGCGAGCGTAAAGTGGTTCCGGACAACTATCGAGAACTGAACGTCGATTTGAAACACCGGTCCGGACGGCTGATGCGCATCACCTTCCGCGCCTACAACGAGGGCGCGGCGCTGCGGTATTCGTTCCCCGCACAGGCGGAAAAGGAATTGAAATTCACCGGCGAACGGACCGAATTCCGCTTTCCTGAAAACACCTATGCCTACGAAGAACACGCCACCGAGGGAGAATACAAACGCGTGAAAACCGGCGACATCGAACCTTGGTGCGAGCGGCCGCTGACGTTGGAGTATGCCGGCGGGCTGTATGCCTGCCTGGCCGAGGCCGACAACGAACGATATCCGCGAATGTTGTTATCGCCTTTGCCCGACGTGCCCGGGGCGCTTGTAAGCGCACTGGGCGGCACGACCGCGAATACCGTGGATTCCCGCCAGCGGCACGATCCAACAGCGACACTTGCGCCGGGCGATTCGACTCCTTGGAGAATGTTCGTCGTGGGCCAAAAACCGGGCGATCTGCTGGAGCGGAATTATTTGATGCTCAACCTCAACCCGCCGTCGGCGCTCAAGGACACGTCCTGGATCAAACCCGGCAAGGCGATGCGCGACACCACGCTTACAACCGAAAACTCCAAGGCCATTATCGATTTCGCCGAAAAAGCCGGCTTGCAGTACGTCTCGTTGGATTGGAAGTGGTACGGCAGTGAAGACGCCGAAACCGGCGACGCCACCACCGTCCGCGCGAAGAACCTCGATATTCCCGAGATCGTCCGATATGGGCGGGAAAAAAACGTGGGGTTGATCGTGTACGTGGATCGCCGCCAGATCAAAAAACAACGCGATGTTCTCTTTCCCTTGTACGAAAAATGGGGAATAAAAGGAATCAAAATCGGATTCGTGGACGTCGGGCCGCAGGATGAAACCGCCTGGATTACCGAAACCATTCAAAAAGCTGCGGAACACCACCTCATGCTCAACATCCACGACGGATACCGCCCCACGGGCATGGCGCGCACTTATCCCAACCTGATGACCGTCGAAGGCATCCGCGGCAACGAACACTTTCCCACGCCCGAGCACAATTGCACGCTTCCCTTCACCCGCTACGTCGCCGGGTCGGCCGATTATACGGTTTGTTATTACGACAAGCGAATTAAACCGACTCATGCCCACCAATTGGCAATGGCCGTGATTTCGTACAGCCCCATTCAATGGTTATTCTGGTATGACAAGCCAAGCATGTATAAAGGGGAATCGGAAATTGAATTCTTCAAACACGTGCCCACGGTGTGGGACGATACCAAGGTCGTAGACGGCAAGATCGGTCAGTATGCCGCCATCGCCCGGCGCAGCGGCTATGACTGGTTCATAGGCACGATCAACGGCCGTGAAGAACGGCAGTTGGAAATTCCCCTTGATTTCCTTGTTCCGGGCAAGAATTACGTCGCCCGCATTTATTCGGACGACGATTCAGCGGCGACACAGACCAAAGTCGGCATTGAAACGCGCCCGGTCGACTCGAACACAATAATCGAAACAGACTTGCACCCAGGCGGCGGACAGGCCGTATGGATCACGCCCGAGAAATAAGCAATCCATCCTCAGGAGACTATGACAGCCATGCACGACAAACAAACATCGATTCACTCGTGGTTTATTCGCCTCATTATCGTCACGGCGTTTATGTTTATGATAAGTGGGCGTTTGCAGTCGGCCGAGTGGCAATGGTCGATTGCAGTCAAGGGCGGCATTGATAAAGCCGGCCCGGCGCGGGCGTTTCTTTGGATCCCGCCCAACTGCCAAAAAATCCGCGGCGTGATCCTGGCCCAACACAACATGGAAGAAATCTCCATCCTCGAAAACCCCAAGTTCCGCAAGGCGATTGAAGAGCTGGGTTTCGCGGAAATCTGGTGCGCTCCGCCGTTCGATCATCTATTCCGATTCAATCAAGGGGCGGGTGATACCTTCAGCGGCATGATGGAAGATTTGGCAAAGGAATCGGGCTATGAGGAATTGAAATACGTACCGGTGATCGGCATCGGACATTCGGCGGCGGCAAGCTGGCCGTATTATTTCGCGGCCTGGAATCCGGATCGGGCGTTGGCGGCGATTTCCTTCAGCGGGCAATGGCCTTACGTTCGCAACCCGGTTTTCTCGCCGGATATCTGGGGCGATCGGACGATAGACTACATTCCGGCCTTGGAAACAATGGGTGAATACGAGTCGGCCAATACATGGTCGGCCGAGGGCCTGAAAGAACGCCAGCAGCACCCGCTCATGCCGCTTAGCATGTTGGCGTGTCCGGCCGAGGGACATTTCGCGGCAACTGATAAAAAGGCGGAATATCTGGCGCTGTACGTCAAAAAGGCCGTGCAATACCGGATGCCTGACAAAGTCCCGGCCGATGGTCCTCCGAAACTGAAACCGATCGATCCCACGAAAACCGGCTGGCTGGTGGACAAGTGGCGGTTTAACCAGCCGCCCACCGCACATGCCGCTCCGGTCGGCCGATACACCGGCGATCCCAAGCAGGCATTCTGGTTCTTCGACGAAGAGTTGGCCAAGGCAACCGAGGCATATCAAGCCACTTACCGAGGATTGAAGCCGCAATTGATCGGTTATGTACAGGAGGGAAAGGTCGTTCCGCAAAAAGACAATCACCTTCAGGTCAATCTCAAGT
>JBEKGL010000389.1:0-4356 GCA_050012815.1 Thermoguttaceae bacterium | reverse complement strand
TCGCTTCGGCCGTGCCGGAATCGCTCGTTAAGGCCTTGAAACGCGGGCCGGGCACGTGGAAAGAAGTCTTCGGCCCCGACGCCGACGAGTTTTTTGCCGCCTATTCAACGGCAACTTATATAAACGAAGTGGCAAAGGCCGGCAAGTCGGTCTATCCCCTGCCCTTGTACGTAAACGCCTGGCTGCACGGCGAACGCACCTTGGAACGGCCGGGCGATACATATCCCAGCGGCGGCCCGACTTTTAACGTGCTCGACGTGTGGAAGGCCGTCACGCCCGATGTCGACCTGATCGCCCCGGACATTTATCATTCCGACTTTATCGCCTTCCAAAAGGACTGTAATCATTACCGCCGGCCGGACAATCCGCTGTTTATCCCGGAGACGGCGGGCGGCACGGTCAACGCCAGATATCTTTTTTACGCGCTGGCCGACGGCGCGTTGGGTTTCGCACCCTTCGGCGTGGACGAGTTGGACGGCAGCCGCACATTATCGCCGCAACTGACGGCGATGGCCATGAACTACCAGTTGCTCGTTCCCGCCATACCCGCCCTGGCCGAACTGCAATCGGCCGGCAAACTGCACTCGGCCGTTGCCGAGCACCTGAGAAACAGCGACCTGGTGCGCCTGGAGCGCTACGATGCACAAGTCGATTTCCACATTCCGCGGGGCTGGGCGGTGCCGGGCCAAACGAACACGCCGGCCAACGCCAATGAACTGGTCGGCCGGACATTGATCGGCGAACTCGGGCCGGACGAACTGCTCGTTCTGGGTTTCGACTCGCGCGTGCGATTCCTTTCGCACGATTCCGACAACAAGGCGGCCATTTATGTCCGCGTCGAAGAAGGCCAGTTCGACGCCGGCGCGTGGAAAATGAAACGGCTTTGGAACGGCGACGAAATCGACTTCGGCCTGCGACTGCCTCCGCAAGGCACAGTTCTGAAAGTAAAACTCATGCCCGGCCGCATGCGACGGGGCGAATTCATCGACGGGGCGTTTTAAGAAGGATGAAGGATGAAGGATGAAGGATGAAAAGTCAGAGCCGGGGCGTGTCGCCCCGGAGATTCCGGCTTTTCACACCTGTCGCAAGCGACCGGGCTAAACGGTATTCATAAACCGGATTAACTGGAGCAATGTCCCATGCACTCGACATTCGCGCGGAATTGTATCTTTATCATCGCCGCTTTTTTTGTTCTGGTAATGGCCGCAAGTCCTCTTGGACTTGTGAGGGCTCAGGCCGTCATCCCCGCCGAAGAGAAATCCGCCGCCGGGGAGCAGCCGGTTTTTCTGGACTGGGCGTTAAAGCCGCCCATGGGCTGGAACAGTTGGGACTGTTTTGCCACCACCGTTACCGAAGCCCAAACCAAGGCCCATGCCGATTACATGGCCGACAAACTCGCACCCTACGGCTGGCAATACGTGGTCGTCGATATCCAATGGTACGAACCCAATGCCAAGAGCTTCGATTATCGTCCCAATGCCAAGCTGGTTCTGGACGAGTGGGGGCGATTGCTGCCGGCGGTCAATCGTTTTCCGTCGGCCGCCGACGAGGCGGGCTTCAAGCCGTTGGGCGATTACATCCACGGCAAGAAGTTGAAATTCGGCGTGCACTTGCTCCGCGGCATCCCGCGCCAGGCGGTCGAGAAAAACACGCCTATCAAGGACACCACCTACCGCGCGGCCGACATCGCCAATAAAAAAGACATTTGCCCTTGGAATCCCGATATGTATGGCGTCGATATGAGCAAGCCCGGCGCACAGGAGTATTACAATTCGGTCTTCGATCTGTTCGCCCAATGGGGAGTCGATTTTGTAAAGGTCGACGACATAAGCCGGCCGTATCAACAACATCGCGCCGAGATCGAGGCCGTGCGCAGGGCGATGGATCAAACCGGCCGGCCCATGGTTTTGAGTCTTTCGCCCGGCGAAACGGCCCTGGACGCCGCCGATCACGTCGCCCGGCACGCCAATATGTGGCGGATAAGCGACGATTTTTGGGACAATTGGCCCGCGGTTCTCGCACAGTTCGAGCGGCTGAATAAATGGAGCAAGTTTTGCGGACCCGGCCATTGGCCCGACGCCGACATGCTGCCGCTGGGCATAGTGGGCCAGGGACGCAAGACCAAATTGACCAAGGATGAACAATACACGCTGATGACGTTGTGGTCCATTGCCCGATCGCCGCTGATCTTCGGCGGAGACATGACCAAGATGGACGATTTCACGCTCTCGCTGATTACCAACCCGGAAGTGATCGCGGTCGATCAGCAGAGCGCGGCGAACCGGCAGCTTTTCAGTCGCGATGGACTGGTTGCCTGGATTGCCGACGCGCCCAATTCGCCGGATAAATATCTAGCCCTGTTCAACACCCGCGATAAACCCGCCGGGCAAGACGCCGCCGCCGGCGTGAAAGTGCCGGTAAAACTCGCCGAACTGGGCCTAAGCGGCCCGTGCCGGATCCGCGATTTGTGGAACAAAGCCGACCTCGGCCGATTCGACGAAGAATTCGCCCCGGAAATAAACTGGCACGGCGCGGGTCTGTACCGAGTATCAGGACAATAATCCACAAAAAATCCGCCACGGAGTCACGGAGACCGGAGTAAATAAATCGAATTCCTATGCGACGGTGGACGAGGCGACCGTGGAGAAGATCATTCAAACTCCAGCACAACGAGCGACACCGCCTGCCTGGGCAAAGTGAATCGCAGCGTTGCCTTGCCGTTTTCAATTGCCGCCGTGGCCGGTGCTTCGATTTGAGCCAGACGGCCGGCCGATTCGAGTTGGGCGTATTGCTCCGCAGTGGGTTTTTGCGGTGAATTCATTTTTTTCCAGGCCGAAAAAGCATTGCTGTTATTTTCATCGATGCGGTAATGCTCCAGGCGCGCGCTGCCGGAGGCAACTGGCAGTCCGCTTATGGCAAGATCCACCGCGGCGTCCGGGCCGGACACGTCGTCGTCATGATAGTGCCAAACCAACACACTTAGTCTTTTCGCTTCCAAGCCGGCCAGGGCAGATACGTCGGGCGAGCCGTGGACGCCGTTTCTAATGATGCTATCAAGCGCTACGCCGCCCGAACTTTGCACAGCCACGCGCCGCCCGCCCATCCGGCTTAACATGCGGAACACATTGAGCACCGGAAGATCGACGCCATTGGTCGCCAGCACGCGGAACCCGGCAAAATACGGCTGGCCCTCGAACTCGAAGGCCCATGTCAACGCACCGTCCAGATTCACGCCGTGCCTGTCGGCCAGCTCTAACTTGCGGGCGAAACTCGCGGCAGTGTAGCTCGAATACATGGTGCCGTTGCGATATCCGAGTTGCGGCCCTTGGCAGGCCGCGCAGCCGTCGGGATCGGATTCGCCGATAACAATCGGTTTGTCCTTAAGCTCGGGAAACGAAGCAATAACGGCGAAACCGCGGTCGATGCCGCTTAATTGGGCGGCGATGCCCATTTGCACGTGTCCGTTTACAAAGCGTGGCTGCCCCTTGGCATGGAATGAAACGAAATCCATGGGCGTGCCAGTCTTTCCGGTGGCATAATTAGTGCCGCGCAGGCAATGTTCAACGAAGGCCCGCAGATATTTGGCATCGCTGCCGGCCATATCCGGCCCGCCCACGCGAGCCTTGGGCAGGGCGCGGCGCACGGCGTCCAGGGCGTAATCGTGCAGCTTGAAGAAATCCTCCCGCCTGCCGCGCCAATAGCCGATATTCGCTTCGTTCCACACCTCCCAATACCAGCGATCCGCCTCGGCCTGGCCGTATTTTTCCCCGCAATGTTTTGCCCACTGATAGATCAGTTCCGCCCATTTCGCGTAGTCCTTGGGCGGATAAGACCAGCCGGTATAGATTTCGTCGTATTTTGCCGTCGGCGTCCAACTGTGCTGATACGGATCTGGCCTGGTCGAAAGCGTCTTGGGCATGAAGCCGATCTCCACGTACGGCTTCAGGCCGCGCTCGAGGTAGGTGTCGAAGATGCGGTCCAGGATATTCCAATCGTAAATCGCCCTGCCCTGCTCGTCCTCGGTGTAGGCGTTGGAACTGCCCCATTTCAAGGCCGGCGTGCCGTCGCCGGTAGTCAGTAGGTTGTGCGCGCGGAAAAAAATGTCCTCCTTGAGTCCCCTCTCTTTTTGGGAGAGGGTTAGGGTTAGGGGAATTGCATCAACGCCCTCCCCCCCTGCCCCTCTCCCGGAAGGAGAGGGGAGGATTTCAGAATCCCCTGCCCCTCTCCCATTGGGCGAGGGGAGAATTTTTGGATGCCGCCCCAGTTGCCCTAGCTCCGCGAGCAGCTTTTTTCCATCCTTCATATAAGCGTAATTCGGTTCGTCGCACACGAAAAAACGCCATATCGGCCGCAATT
>JBEKGL010000388.1:0-4373 GCA_050012815.1 Thermoguttaceae bacterium | reverse complement strand
TTCATAATTCTCCGTTAGTGGAGCAATCACAATTTCAATGATCTTAAATGATCTTAATTGAAATCCCTGATATAGCATATATCCCGTTTGTGCATAATAAGTAAAATGCGTAACCTTCCAGGCTTTCTTATTTTATCAAGCATGACTGTTTTTTTGACGATACTGCAAACAATGGATGATCGGACCATACCTAACGATTCAGTTACATGGATTGGAGGATAGAAACCGGGCGATCAGGGGGCAATGATAAAACCTGCCAAAATGAAATTGCACGATGTAAGCAATTTTCACGATCTTCTTCCTTTTACATAGGATGTTACACAATGTGGAAGACATTCCCCCTCACCGTAGTCGTAATTTTATTCTTATCAACAACATTATTGACGGTTTCACCAAGGCAGAGGTTATCCGCCGCCGATCAGGACCTAATCCAGCGGCTGAACCAATTGGAAGCCGAAACCCAAGCCTTGCGCGGCGAAGTTAATAGGATGCGACAGGATATTGTACGTTTGCCGAGCGTTGAATCGAGTGCCGCTTCAACTTCGGTGATCCTGGCGTCCAATACGACTGATTCCACGGCTCCGGCCCCGCCCGTGCCCTGGGCCGTACCCTTATCGACTGCATCCCAGCCGTCTTCATCCCAATCAGCCGCGTCATCCCAATCGGCCGCGTCTAATAGCCCAACCGAACCATCGTCGGTTACACCATTGCCGCCCGTATCCCAAACGGCAATATCCGATGCGGATAAACTTCAAGCAGCCGCCGCTCCGCAAGAGGATTACTATACTCTGGATGAGATCAAGGGCGAGATGAAAAAGCTGGTCTGGAAAAAGGGCGATTTCACGGTCACGCCTTACGGTTACTTATGGGGCGCCACGACTTATGAAACGGAACGCTCGAATAACGGCGACTATACTTATTACGTTTATTCGGCCCAAGCGGCGGAGCAGGTGGGACCGACTTTTCACGTTGACGCCAAATCGACCCGCATAGGTCTTGACATTCTCGGCCCGCGAATTGCCTGTTTGAATTGTGCCCAAAGCGGCGGCAAAGTGGAATTCGACTTCCAAGGGGCGTCGGCCCAGGAAAACAAGGGAACCGTGCTGTTGCGACATGCCTATTGGGAAGTGAAAGACGAAGAATTCCGCCTGCTTGCCGGTCAAACCTGGGACGTTGTTTCTCCGCTTTATCCCAATACGATCATGTACACCGTGTATTGGGGGGCGGGCAATATCGGTTACCGGCGGGCGCAGTTTCGCGGCGAGCGCTATATCGCATATTCGGATGACTTGCTTCTGACATTGCAAGGCTCGTTAGACGGCAACATCATAGCCGACACTACTCCCACCGGCGTCATCGGCGATCAATCCAGTTGGCCTATCGTCGAAGGACGCA
Source organism: Thermoguttaceae bacterium (assembly GCA_050012815.1). Classification (GTDB taxonomy): domain Bacteria; phylum Planctomycetota; class Planctomycetia; order Pirellulales; family Thermoguttaceae; genus JBEKIK01. The sequence goes on along the minus strand of JBEKGL010000388.1, from coordinate 2,978 downwards.
CGGCTCTGACGTTTGGACCCCGCGGCAAGGGTTGCCAGCCCATTACGTTGGGCTTTTCCGGCCACATTGGCGAACAACGATTTAAATATACCGCCGCTCCGGCTGATGAAATGTACGCCAGAACATGGTCTTGCAACGTCGATCTGAAGGCGCCCGTTAACGACCGCTTTGGATTCCAAGGCGAGTACCAAATTGGCGAGGACTTAAGCGCTTTCCAGGGCGGAATTCTACAGGGTTATAATTTCACGCTGCGCAAACCCATTTACGACACCGGCGGCTGGATTGAAGTCTGGTACTACTGGACTCCGCAGTGGCATAGCCACGTGGGTTACTGCATCGACAGTCCTCTTGTCAGCGACATTCCAACCGGCGGCCGCACTTACAATGCGGTTTACTTTGGAAACCTTATGTATGACGTGACCAAGCAGTTCACCTGCGGCCTGGAAGTGGGCGAGTGGCGTACGCTTTACAATGGCCTAGCACCGGGTGAATCAACTCGCATCGAGTTCATGGCCCGATATGGGTTCTAATACCGATGTTAACTTAGAAGAGCGCGTCAGCGCGTGTTTACGCTACGCGAAAAGACGCTGGTTTTTTGTGCGATAGACGCGCTGTTTTAAATTAGACAGCGTATAAGAAAGAAAATACTACTCGACGATTCCCACTTCCACGGTCACGGGTCCCCATTTACAGTCAAAAGGGATACATATAGGCATGGTGCGTTTAGGGAAATCGATGCAGTGGGTCTTGCCTGTAATGACAGTTGGCAGGCTCAAGTTCATTTCCAAGTGATCAAGTTTGGCTTTGGCCGCACCGGCGATCATGTTTGTCAGTTCGCCCACGGCATCGGCAACGTCGGAGTTGATCTCCTGGGGTTGCGAATCGAGCATTATGCCGGCGACGCTCAAGGCAGCCTCCCGGCTCAGGCTGAGCACGACCATTCCCTTGGCCTTTCCGGAAAGTCCGATTATACCACTGATCTCATGGTTAGGTTGAGTACCGTTCTTCAAGAATGGTTCACCTCGCGTAAGTGTTGTTCCAAGCATAGTGTTGAACACTGAGATTGCCGCGGTAAGAAACGGATTGATATACTCAACCTTCATAGTAAACCTCATGTATTCGATTAAGACTAGCAATAATAATCGTCATTTTCCGCAGTAGTTCTTAAGGGGTAGTAATTCTTGTGTATTTATTTCGTGGTTAGGGTAATTTGAGCGGCAAAAAAACTAGTATGGTCAAGTCTTTTCAAAGCCATGTCTTTTTGTGGCAAATTATGTCTGCTGCAAATGACAAAATCTTGTAATCCCTGAATGTTGTTGACTTATCCCGCTTATTGGAGGTTTAAGTTCTTATTCGTTTAATCCCCTGTAGTTCCGGCAACTGGCCTCTAAGCTTCAATACATACCAGATCAGATCGCGGCGGCTAATAATTCCCACGACCAGATCGCCGCGCATGACCAGTAGACGTCTAATCGGCAGCGTCTGGAACAGATCGGCCACGTCGATCAGTTCTTCTTCCTCGTTTACAGTGCGTACGTCCCGAGTCATGTAATGATAGACTTTGTTCTTGCTCGTATTCGGGTTCCATACCAGTTCCAGTAAATCGAACTCAGTGATAATTCCTAACAGTTGACCGGCCATATCGACCACTGGCAAACCACTGATTCCGAGCCTAATCATCGTGGACATAACATTCTCAATTACGTCATCCGGATCGACGGCCACTACATTTGTATTCATGACGTCCTTAGCTTTAATCACGTCGTGCTCCTTTCGATATAATTTCCTTAGGCCATGGCCATTATTGTTTTCTTATTCGGTTGGTAGAAGATGGCCCGGCAATGGTAATTAGGTACAAATTGGGGTCCCATGTCCGCAAGAGATTCAGAGGAACCGACGAATAAATATGCGTTAGAGGTCATCTGGCGTGTTAAACGGTGAAACAGGTCCCGCTTCGTCGGAGCGTCGAAATAGATAGCAACGTTACGACAAAAAACGATATCAAACGATCCCAAATCAGTCAACGGTTCGAGCAGATTTCGTCTTTGGAAGGAGCTAAGGAACCGCAGTTCGTCCTTAACACGCCAGCCGTCTTTCCCTTCAATGAAATACTTCTGAAGGAATCCCGGTTTCATACCGCGTTGGATTTCGTGTTTAGCATATCGTCCGAGACTGGCCTGTTTGACGGCGGCGTCGGAGATATCCGTGCCAAGGATTTTAATGTCCCACTTGAAAATGTCGGGGATCAATTCGCAAAGCGTCATGGCAATGCTATACACTTCCTGACCCGTACTGCAGGCCGCGGACCAAATGCGGATATGTTTGGAGAACATTGCGCCGGCCTTGGCGTCGATCAGTTCGGGTATCACTTTATGCTGCAAAACTTCAAAAGGAGAGCTATCGCGGAAGAACAGTGTTTCTTGCGTGGTGATTGCATCTATAATGTGGCTTTTAAGCGTTCGGTCGCCGTTGCGGGCCTTATGGCAGAATTCAATGAAATTATTGCAGCCGTGGGCCTCAGCCAGGCTGCCCAAGCGGCTTTCGATGAGGTAACCTTTGCTATCGTCGAGAACAATGCCGCAAAGTTCCTCGACAAGATTGGCGACAATGGCGATTTCCTTATCAATTACACGCATGCATTCACTCCTTTACCGACGAGCCGAACAATTTCCGAGGCGATGTCGCCAAGCGGCGCGATTACGTCGGCGATGCCTTCGTCGATTGGCCCCTTGGGCATTCCAAAGACCACGCACGTCGCCTCATCTTGTGCAATTATCATGGCGCCTTGTTGTTTCATTTCCCGGCAACCTCGTGTGCCGTCATTTCCCATTCCGGTCATGATTACGCCGAGGGCTTTTTTCCCATAGATTTCGCTCACGGAGCGAAACAGGTAGTCCACGGACGGTTTGCAGCTATTTTCCGGCGGGTCGTTGGTGATATGGACGGCGATATGCCCGCCTGTCCTTTCAATCTTCATT